>NZ_JBHUUW010000022.1:0-113559 GCF_042670825.1 Streptomyces sp. NPDC057137
GCGTTTCTGGTAGCTGCGGAAGGCGCGCAGCACTCCCTCGGCCAGGGCTCCCGCCTCGTCCTCGGCCGTGTCCTCGCCCTCCACGGTGTATAAGAGACAGCGTCAGCTCTGCTCGGTGTCGTCGTCCGCCTGCTCGGGCTCGGCACCCTCGGCTGCGCCTGCCTTCTCGCGCATCTTGCGCACCAGCTCCGCCTTCTGGTCGGCCGCACCCTGGCGGTCGAGGTTGCGGTGCGGACCGTTGTTCTGCCGCTCGGTACGGGACAGCCGCTTACGCTGGCCGCCGCCCATGCCCACGGGGTTGTTGATGTTCTTGCTCACGGTCACGGGTTCTCCCGGTAATGGTGTGAAGTGATCTACGGATGCATCGGTGGGGGACAGGCGGCGACATCGAGGGACGTCAGCGGGAGCCCGTCACGCTCTCACTCGTAAATCGGCGTCTGGAAGAACATGACAAAGACGTTACCCGGTTCCGTCGGCCCCGCCCACCAACCTTCTCGCCGCCCGCCCGGGGCAGGTGGGCGTTACCGGGCCGACGACGGGCGCGTGGCCCGGCACGTCCGCGGCCTATGTCTCGATCGCGGCCCCGGAGGCATTGCCCGGCTCCAGGGCCAGCTCGGCGAGTTCCAGGAAGGCGTTCGTCGTGGCCGCCCGGAGCTGGCGCAGCTCCCAGCCGCGTGACTGCAGCGCGACGTCGAAGGGGACGTGCACCACCTGGTCCGGCGCGATGAGCAGGCGACGGGCGAGGGCCTCGGGTGCGTATCGGCCCGAGGGGCCCCCGACCTCGCAGGCCACCACGATCGCCTCGCGGGCAAGCTGGTCGTGTCCGGCTTCGCGTAGCGATTCGAGGACTCGCGCCGCCGCGTCGAGGAACCAGTCGGCGGTACCGCAGCACAGGATCAGCCGGTCCGTGTGGGCCAGGACGACATCGGCCGACCGGTCGAACCTCAGCGGGGACCAGTCGGTCAGTACGCATGCGTAGTAGGGCGCGGTCTGTGCCAGCACGCGGGCGTATTCCTGCGCGTGCGCGGGGTTCAGGCTGAAGTGGCCCGCGCGATGCGCCACCACTTCGAGGCCCGACGTCAGGCGCGTGGTGAGAGCACGGATTTCGCTGTAGGCAGGTCTGGGCGGCAGGGCCGCCAGATCGCGTACGACAGCCGGGTTGCGCTGATGGCCGAGGAAGGCGTCGAGCGCCCCTTCCGAGGCGGCGCCGTCGATGGCCAGGACCGGCTCGCCCCGCACAGCGGCGAGCAGGGAACCGAGCGCCATCGTGGTCGTGGCGCGTCCGCTGTAGTGGTAGGCGCCGACCAGGGTCAGCCGTCTGCTGTGCGGCAGCGGCTCTCGCAGCCGCTCCAGCCGGGCCTGCGTTTCCCGGCGGGCGGTGCCGAAACGGGGCAGGCGCAGGCGGCGGTCGGCCGCGCCGGGCGCTTGGGCGTCCGGTGGCGGGGTGAGCGGTACCGGCGCCGGCGGATGGTCGAAGGAGAGCTGGAACTGCGGCTCACCGGTTCCGCGCTGGAGGCGGGCCCGGGCGACGTAGCGGGCCAGGAGCTCGGCGACCTCGCTTGCGGGAGGGCGCTGTGCCGGATCGGGGTCGAGGCAGCGCAGCACGAGGTGCCGCAGCTGTTCCCAGGTGTCGCCCTGCCACAGGTGCATGCCCTCCGGCAGGTTCGGCATGTCCCAGCCGGCCTTGCTGCTGATGAGCTGCAGCAGTTCTCCGAGCGAGCGCAGATTGTCCTTGCGAGTCGGGATCGTGCCCGCGCCGAGGTACTCCCCGTCGATGACGCAGTCCGACAGGTCACCGAGGACCACGGTGCGCCGTAGGACGAAGATGCTGTCGGCGTTGAAGTCGGCGGGCACGAGGCCGTTGAGGTGGCACGCGGCGAGGGCGTTCGCGAGGTAGCAGGCGACGAGGAGCCCGCGGAGGATGTCGAAGGGGGCTGTGCCGTCCGACAGCGCGTGACCGAAGATCTCGCCCAGCCGGGGAGGCTGTGCGTCCGGCGCGTCCGCGTCCGCGATCGGCGTCATCGCGAGCCAGGGCGGATCGTCACCGAGCCCGGTGGCGAGCGGCATGGGCGCGTACTGCCCCTGGAGCCGGGCGAGCGCTTCGGCTTCCACCTCGATCAACCGGACGTTGACGGCGGGGAGATCGGGGCGTGGGATCCTCAGTACGGCTTCTGCCCCGTTCTCGTCGACGCCGCGGTACACCACCGTGCGGCGCCCGTGGCGGCGGCCCCGTAGCTGGTATCCGCCGATCCGTTGGGGGTCGTCCGCCGAGAGCGGCTCCCAGCCGTCGATGTCGGGGTCGGTCTGGCCGTGTTCCGGGCCAGGTATGGACGGTGCCTCGCCGAACGACACGCCGAACCGGGTCAGCAGCCGTCGTTCGACGGTGGTGAACGGCTGGTGCGAATCCGGCAGTTCGGCGGAACCGTCGGGGTGAGCCAGCCACGCGGGGAAGTCGGGCGAGTTGCCCGCCAGTTCCTCGAGACGTCGTCCGATCTGCCGGCTCGTGCGGAGGAGTTCTGCCTGCGGCACCGCGTCCAGAAGCACCGTCTTGGACGCGTCCGAGAAGTCGAAGACCCGGTGTTTGGCGGGCAGCGGCCCCGGCACGGGTGCCGGGTGCGGCCGGACGAGGCCGCCGAGGAACACCTCCGCGAGATGGGAAGTGCTGGCCGGCCACGGTACGGCGCTCTGCACCAGCCGCATCACCGGCACCGACAGCGGGGAGACCGCGGCGAGATGGGCCGCGAGCCGGTACGCCTCCGGCGTGGCCGCGTCCCGGAAGTGCTGGGTGCTGCTCAGGTCCCGCGAGGGGGCCACGGCCCCGTACCGGCTGGGTCGGGTCAGCAGCGGCAGCGCCACGGTGGTCCCGGGCGAGGCGAGGAGGCGCGCCCACTCCCGCAGCGAGGCGGACGTCGGCTCCAGGACCGGCACCGGCACCCCGTCGAATTCGGCCAGGCCCCACGGCAGGACCGGGTCGGAGATCTCCCAGGAGGTGTTGGCGCCGCCGATCCGCCGGGTGGTGGCCTGCCAGCGCTCGGCGGCGATGCCGGATGCCTCCCACATGTCGGGCGGCAGGGTGTGCAGGACCGCGACCGGGCCGAGCGCCGCTCGTTCGCCCAGAAACTCGTGCATCGTGCCGGCCCGCCAGGCGGCGCCCATGCCGTCGCTGACGACCAGCAGAAGGGTACGACCCGAGGGGTCGTTGACCGTGCTCAGCGGCAACTCGGTGCTGTCGGGCCGGAACGGGCGTGCGTGCAGGCGTGGTTGACGGGCGTCACGGGTGTCGAGACCGAGGACGCGGTTGCCGGCGAAGGCTCCGAGGCGCTCCATCAGCGTGCGCAGCTCGGTGCCGAGCCGGTGCCACAGCAGCATGGACAGGCCGTCGTCGACGAGCAGGACGAGGTTCAGCCAGCGTTCTCGTACCGGCCGTTCCACGACGTCGGCCAGACTGGTCTCGGCGAGTTCGGCCGCTGTGCGCTCCTCGTCGATCTCCGTGCGGTGCCGGCTGTCGCGCCGGCGGCGTAACGGGCGCAGCGCCCGGCCGAGTTCGAGCTCGTCGGCGAGGGCTTTGTCCTCGGGGATCCGTAGGGGCATGGCCTTGCGGGGCTGCCGGCCCGCCCGTGTCGACAGAGCTTCGGGGGCCGGGGTGCGGCGGGCGGCGGCGTAGAGGGCCGGGGTGGTGAGGTCGGGCAGCTCCGGATCGTCGGATTCGGGCACGGGCTGCTGTGGGGCCCGGTTGGGTTCCGGCGCGGGCGGCGGCTCGGGGAGCTGCTGGGTGGCGGGGGAGTCCCGGTGGAGCGGCGCCTGCGAGCCTGCGGGCAGTCGGTGGGCCAGCCACAGCACGTCGAGAATCTGGTCCGTGTCCAGTTCGTGGCCGCAGGCCCTGAGGACCCGCAGGGCCTCGGCGAGCCGCCCGGCGTCGCCCCCGTTGCTCGCACCGTCCTCCCTGCTCACATCGACCTGCTCACATCGACCCGGTGAGCTGGTGCAGTACGGCGTCCAGCAGGCCCTCCGCGTCCAGGTCGACGCCACCGGTGCGCAGGAACACGGCGTTGAGCAGCTGATCGGTGGCGAGTTCACCTGGGGCCCGGCGGCGCAGGAAGGCCTCGATCAGGTCATCCGCCTCCCGCAGCGCTGTGGGGCCCAGGTGCGCGGTGACGATGGCGCGCAGCCGCTCCTCGTCCGGTACCGGGAGGTCGAGGCGGACACAGCGGCGCAGGAAGGCGGGGGGAAAGTCGCGTTCGCCGTTGCTGGTGATGACGACGACGGGGAACTCGGCGCACTGGACCAGACCTTGGTGCACGCGGACCGTGCCGTGGTGGTCCAGGTTCTGCACCTCCACGTCGGCCATGTCCTCCGGGAGGCGGGTCAGCTCCGGGATGTCGAAGACGCCGTCCTCGAACACGGTCAGCAGGTCGTTGGGCAGGTCGACGTCGCCCTTGTCCATCTCGTCGATGAGCAGGGCGCGTGGGGTGGCGGACGGCACGAGAGCGGTGCCGAGCGGGCCGAGCCGGATGAATGTCCCGATGGACGGCTCGCGTTCGCCGCGGTCCCGGCTGAGCGTCGTCTCACGGAGCCGGCCGATCGCGTCGTACTGGTAGAGGGCGTCCTTCACGGTGGAACGGCTGTTGACGGGCCATCGCAGCAACTCGCCGAGACACAACTCGCGCGCGACGGCTCGGGCGAGCGACGACTTGCCGGTGCCGGCCGGCCCGGTCACCAGCAGCGGACGGCGCAGATGCAGAGCCGCGTTGACGACATCGGCGTGCTTCTCCTCGATCAGGTACGGCAGTTCGGGCCGCGCCGACCGGACAGGCGTGAAGCGCCGCCAGGGCGGGGCGGAAGGCAGGGTGACGGCCCGCGGTACACCGTCACCGCGGAAGAGACGCCAGTCGGCCTCGGGCGCGGATGTCATGCGCTCTCCTGTGGTTCGGTCAGGTGCAGTCGGGGCACGGTGCGGTCGGCGTCGGCCCAGGCGAGGACCGGACGGCCGGGGAACTCGGGCGGGCTTGCCTTGGCATTGGCGCGGTAGTTCCGTATTCCGTCGGGCAGCTCCCGGGTGGCGACCTCCGCCATGTGCTTCGTGACGTGCGACGCCCCGTCCCGGCTGCGGTCCCACACCACCACGGGTATGCCCAGCGCGAGGCAGGTTTGCACGACGCCGTCCCGCACAGCGGGAGGTACGTCCACGGAGACGCGAACCGTGTCGAGTTGGTTGACCAGCCGGGAGTAGATCGCCTCGCGGTCCATGGACTCCGAGACGACGAACGTCTTCCCCGAGTCCAGCCGGCTCCACCTGCTGCGCCAGTGGGCCATGAATCGGCCGTGCCGACGGAGGAGTTCCGGGCAGTGCACGACCAGCGGGAACTCCACTCCGAGCACTCCCGGCACGATCTCGTCCGGGTCCCGTGCCTCCCACTCGTCGATGGGCAGGTTGAGACTGGTGCGGTCCACGAGTACCTCTACGAGGGGCGATCTCTCGTCTCCGTCAGGGGACTTGAGGGTGTCCAGGACGCGCAGGACCTCGCGCGCCGCCTCCGACGCCGAGTACGACACGACGCTGTCCGTCGACACCTGCCGAGGCCCCGCACCCTCGTCGCACCAGCTCCGCAGCCGATGACGGCCGCGCTCGGCCCCGTTCACCTGCACCAGGACACGTACACGCGCGGAACGGTCCCGCGCCGCGCGTGCCCACACCTGGGCATCCGACCGGCGCTCGCCCAGCGCCGCCCGCGGAATGCCCAGACGCCGGGCGACGCCGTCCGCCCACAGGCGTAACTCCGCCCGCCTGGCCCCGGGACACAAGGCGCCCACGTACTCCACAACGCGGATCAGCGCCGGGACCCGCCGCTCCCCGCCGACGGAGCGGCTGTCCCCGGGCAGTGTCTCCAACTGGTCGAGCAGCGCGTCCAGGGAATCCCCGCCGGGCAGGGCCGCCAGGTGCGGCAGCGCGGCACGCACCGCCTCCGGGAATCGCCCGAGCACGGCCCGGTCCAAGGCCCCCAGACGCCTGCGCAGTTCGGCGTACTCCTGCGGGGACAGGAGTCTCGGTACGTGAGAGAGGCCGCCCGTCGCCAGCACACGGTCGGCGGCCTCCGGGCTGTCACGCCGCAGGAGACCCGAGAGGACCGCGAGGGCGCGCGGATGCGTGAGGAGGAACGCCGCCAACTCCTCGGAGGTGGGCGGGGTGACACTGCTGGCGGCCTCGACGCCGCACATGCGGGCCAGCCGCTGGGCGCGGTCGATGCGCTCGCTCATCACGGGCAGGACCTCCTCGACCACCTCCACGAGCAGCAGGAAGGCGGGATCCTCGAAATCGAGGGGAGCGGTGGTCACGGCATCGAGGACGCCCAGGGGCCGCAGTTCGGCTTCGATGCTCTGCCAGGGAACGGCCCAGCTACGCCTGATCAGGTGCTGGGGGCTGGGCGGGAGCAAAGCCCCGGCAGGGTCCCGGGGAGGCATGAAGTGGGCGACGACGAGTCCGACCACGGCTTCCTCGTCCCGGCACCACAACGGACCGCCGCTGTAACCGGCACCCACCGCCATACCGGTGGCCTCGCCGTCCAGATAGCCCAGTGAACGATGGAGCGAGGCGACGGTGAGGCGGGCGATAGTGGCCCCCCGGCCTCCGCCGTGCCAAGCGCTCACCTCCTGATCCACCGTCATGGCGGTCCGGTCGGGGCTGAAAGGAAGGCCCCCTGCGGGCCCGTCGACGCGCAGCACGGCGAGGTCGCCGAACCACTCGTCGTCCCCCGTGCGCACCGTGCCACCGTCCCCGGCACGTGGCGGGATCCAGTGCGCCACGCGTGCGGGGTAGCGCTGCGTCCCGGACGTGTCGCGCACTTCCACCGAGAGCTCGTCGAGCCCCGGTGACCGCGACTCGAACATGGCTCGGCCCAAAGCGTCGTTGACAACGTGGGCGCAGGTCAGCACGAGGTCGGCACTCAGGACGAAGCCCGCCCCCGCCAGAACGCCGTCCTCGGCTCTGCGTACGGACGCGACATACCGGTACGGCTCGTCGTCCTCGCCCCGAGCGGCTCCGAACCACCCCACCGTCACTCCGCCGCGGTCGGCGGACCGCCGTTGGCCGCCTGGTCCGGTTTCCAGCAGGCGGTGACGGTGAGATGGGCCAGGCCGTTGGCGCCCACGATCCCGAACTTGAGATCCTGACCGACCTGCACCCCGAAGGTCACACTCACCTCGCTGGGCGGATCGGGCACGCCCGCGACGACATCGTGCACCTCTTGCAGCAGCGGCCCGAGCGGCTTGAGCGCCCCGCGCAGAGCCCCCGAAGCGAAGCTGGCCACTGTCCGCCCCCCGGCGGCCACGGGCACGGCTTGCCCCATCCCCTCGGGCAGGTCCCGGTCCGGCACGGGGGCCACCGCGCCCTCGACCGGAGTCAGTACGAATCGGATCGGCGTACCGTCATCGAGTTCGAGGTCAGTCGAAGTGGACACGATCACATTGTCGCCATGGACGGCGTGCCGTGTGTATGCGTGCCCAACTCGGTTACAGGATCGATGCATTGAGTCACACCGGCGAGAACTCGGTCCCCGCGACGGCGTCGTGATCGATGTTCACGAGAAGGAACAGCACTGAGCCCCGACCCGCGAGCGGAGCGGTACGGGCTCCCGGTAGCGTCACCGGGACACCCACATCGGAGGAGAGCGCCCACTCGTGAGCCTGGGCATCATCGGGCAGGCGGCCGGACTGTTCGCCGTCACCAACATCGACGACATCCTGATCCTGGCGCTGTTCTTCGCGCGGGGCGCCGGACACCGAGGCTCCGCCCGCCGCATCGTGCTCGGCCAGTACCTCGGCTTCGCCGCGATCCTCGCGGTCGCGGTGGCCGCCGCTTTCGGCGCCACCTTCCTGCCTGAGTCCGCCATCCCCTACCTCGGCCTGCTGCCGCTCGTGCTCGGCCTCAAGGCCGCCTGGCAGGCGTGGAACAGCCATCGCGAGGGCGGTGGGGACGAGGAGAAGGCGCAGACCGAGGAGGGCGGGCCGAGCCCGCTGGAGGTCGCGGCGGTCACCTTCGCCAACGGCGGCGACAACATCGGCGTCTACGTGCCGGTCTTCGCCACCGCGGGCATCGGCGCAATGAGCGTGTACGCCGTGGTGTTCCTCGTGCTGGTGGCTGTGTGGTGCCTCGCGGGCCGCTACTTCGCCACGCGTCCGGTCATCGCCAAGGTTCTCACCCGCTGGGGCCACATCCTGCTGCCTCTGGTTCTGATCGCCATCGGCCTGCTCATCCTCATCGAGGGCGGCGCCTTCGCCTGAATGGTGCTCGCCCTCGCGACGTACAGAGCTACCGGCACGGTGGCTTCGTACATGGTGCCGCGTCGGCGCCGTCGAGATGAGCGTGTACCCGGTCGAGCAGCGGGGTCGGCCGGGGTTCCGCCTGGAGAGCGGGCAGCAGGAGGTGCCACAGGTCGTGAAGGCTCTCCTCGATGTGCTTCCGCCCGTCCAACGCGTCGGAGACGGTGTGCAGTCCGAAGAACGCGTACACGACGGCATTCCCGGCTCTTCGCGGAATCACGGACGGGGCGAGCGCGCCTTCGGCGTGCGCCTCCTCCAGCAGGCCGGCGACAGTCTCGATCCAGCCCTCGAACGGAGACGGCAGGGAGGCGTCGACGGACTTGCGTTCCGCCCAGAGCCGTGCGCCGCCCCGCACCACGACGTCGTCCCGGAACGCGCGGGCGACCGAGAAACTCAGCGCGACGAGCTTCTCCAGTGCGGTGAGGTCCGCCCCGCGGTGACGGGTGATCAGCGCGGGCCATGTCGCGAACAACTCCTCCATCACCGCGAGGGCGAGCTTCTCCTTTCCCGCGTAGTGGAAGTAGATCGCGCCGCTGGTCCGGCCGGAGAGCGCGCTGATGTCACTGATGCTCGTGCCGGCGTAGCCTCGCTCCTCGAACAGTCGCGAAGCCGCCTCCAGAAGAGAACGCCGCGTTGCCTTTGCCCGTCCCTGCATATTTACCCCGATGCCGCGCCGTCGCGTTACAGCACGGAAATCTAATGCATACCGCGGTCATGATCGAAAAGCGGGAGTGCGGACCCGCAGCACATGAGTTCTTCTGATTACATGGAGAATTCGGCGGCGGGAGCGCTCACCGGTGAATCCCGACTGAGCTGGTCGAGGACCGTCCCTCGTGAACTGGTGCACCGCACGTCGGCGGCCGAGGTGCTGCTCACCGATGTGCGTCCCGGCAGGCAGCGGAACGTATTCGACGCGGCGGCGTCCTGGCCGCGGTCGCATCCCACGTTCCCACGGGGCGGAGCGGACCTGCACAGTCCGCTGATCATCGTCGAAACAATGCGCCAGCTCGGCATCTACCTGCCATTGCGCCATTATGGCGTGCCGTCCCAATTCCGGCTGCTGATCACCGACCTGTTCTTCCGGATCGATCCGGACAAGGAACCTCGCGCCACGGCGAATTGCACCGATGTCAGCTGCCGCGCGGCGGTGACCGACATACGCAACGGGGCGGACGGCGCTGTCACCGGACTGCGGATGGAGGTCTCCATCCGCGTCGGTTCGCAGGTGTTCGCGCGGGCCGGCGGCGGGGCGCGCTTCGTGAGCCCGGAGCGGTATGCCGCCATGCGTGGCGCCAGGGCGACCGTGCGTCCGAGAATGCCCGCCGGACACTGCGTTCGGCCCGACACCGGGCGAATCGGAGCGGACCACGCACGCGATGTGATGATCGCGGTCGGCGGCGGCGCCGTGCGGCTGCGACCGGCCGACCTACGGCACCCGTTCTTCTTCGACCACTCCTCGGACCATGTGCCGGGCATGGTCCTGCTGGAGGCGGCGCGGCAGGCCGGCGCGCTGGCGAGCGACGGCCGGCGTGTGCGCCCTACCGCCGGTCGGCTGAAAGCGGTGAGCTTCGCCGAGTTCTCGCCCGCTCCGCTGGTTCTGTGCGTGCCGCACCACCGGACCTGCGGTTTTCGTGTTCTGCAGGGCAGCCGCTACGTCGCCTACGGCGCCCTTGAGTACCGATAGACACACCTTCGTCACTATGTGCACCTACTTGACTACTTTTCGTGATGGTTCATAACGTAGCGATCGTTATGTTCCTGGATGAGTTCGAGGAAGAGGCTTCCTCCTCGCGTCCGCCCACCGGGAACCGATCTCGCCCCGGGAGCGGGCGACCAACGCGGCGACCGTGCGAGGCGGCACGGTGCTCGCAGTTCCCGCTCCTCGGCATTCCGGAACGGAAAACCCATCCCATGACCTCTGAACGCGTCCTCTCCTGGACCCCCTCGGCCATCGTGTTCGACTGCGACGGCACCCTCATGGACACCGAAAAGCACTGGCAGGACGCGAGGGAACACACGCTCGGTGAGTACGGCCTCGCTGCCGCGCCCGGCTTCGCGGACCGGGCCAAGGGCCTCCACTACACCGAATGCGGCCGGCTCATGGCCGTGGAGAGCGGCCGGCCCGACCTCGCCGAGGACATGACCGGGAACCTGCTTCGGATCTTTCGCGACCTGGTCGCCGAGAACCCCATGACCATGCCCGGAGCCCGTGAACTCGTCCTGTCCGTAGCCACGTTCGCCCCGCTTGCCGTGGCCAGCAACTGCCCGCGCGAGGTCGTCGAGTCCTGCCTGGCCACGGCGGACCTGCGCGACTACTTCGACCACATCGTGGTCCCCGACGCCAGAATTCAGCCCAAACCGCAGCCCGACGTCTACCTGGCCGCCGCGCGCCACTGCGGGGTCGACCCGGTCGACACGCTCGCCGTGGAGGACTCCCTGTGTGGTGTCGAAGCCGCGTCCCGAGCCGGTATGCGGGTGCTCGGCGTCGGCCCCTGGCCCGGGGAACGCACCACGGCCATGGTCGACCTGTGGGTCTCCTCGCTCGCCGAACCGGACCTCTCACGGTGGGCCCATGCGCGTATCCCCCAACAGGCCACGCGCTGAAGCCCTGACCGACCGTGCTCCCGTGCGGCCGTCGGTCCTCGTCAGTCGATGTGTTCCTGAGCCGTCCGCCGTGCCGCGGCCACCGCCGCGGTGATGCGCCGGACGGTCGACCGACGCCGGCTGTCGAGGTAGAAGTGACCGCCGTCGAACATGTTCAGGCCGAGGAAGTGTTCCGTACGGTCCGTCCAGGCGGCCAGGGACTCCCGCCGGACCATGGGGTCGTTGTCGCCGCCGAACACGGATGTGGGCACTCGCAGCGGCTCCGCGTCCGCCTCGGGACGCCAGGTGTCGACAAGCGTGAAGTCGTTCCGGAAGATCGGGCTGAACAGGCGCCACAGAGCGCCTTCGTTCAGGACCACGTCGGGCGTCCCGCCCAACGACCTGAGCAGGCGCCGTAGTTCGTCGTCGGTGAGCGCGGGGCGCGCACCTGTTTCCTCCGCGTCATCATGAGCGGGTCGTGGTGCGCCGCAGGCGGACAGGCCCAGCCAGAGAGGGAGACGGCGCTTCTCGGCCGCCAGATGCCGGGTCAGTTCGTACGCGACCAGGGCCCCCATGCTGTGCCCGAAGAAGGCGAAGGGACGGCTCGTCCACCGAAGGATCTCTCTGGAGAAGAAGTCCACCAGTTCAACACTGTTGTCGATCGGAGGAGTGTCACGCAGATTCCCCCGACCGGGGGCGTCCAGCAGACACACTTCCCAGTCGGCCGGTAACTCGGCCTCCCAGTCCTTGTAGAGAAGGTGGGAGCCACCGGCGTGGTGGAACAGGAACAGCCGCAGCGCGGCTCCTGGGACGGGCCGTGGGCAGGTGACGGCTCCGTGTACGAGCGGACGCCCGGTGGGCTTCGTGGCGATGCGGCTCACCGCGTGCGTGCTCACCCGCAGGCCGAAGGCACGGCCTCGATGCCGGTGGTGTGCCGCGCCGCCGACGGGCGCGCGTGCGTGCCGGCGAGGTCCACCGGCGGCCCGTCCTCCGCCCGTTTGCCGACGACTGTCACACGGGCACCCCCTCGCGGCTCTGGCGCGGCCCGGAACGCCAGGTGTCCGTCGCGGGGTCGTAGGCGCCCTTCTCCGCTCCCGAGATGCCGGTCACCTGGATGAGGGCGCGGCTGTCCGGTCCGACCACGGCACAGCGCTCCTCTCCCGACCCGGAGTCGAACCAGTGGCGCAGCAGCAGTCCGTCCGGCCAACCGGCGGCCAGCTCGGCGTCGTTGGCCGAGGTGTGGAGGTCCACGGAGGCCAGCCCGGTGGGAATCATCACCGGCACAGCTCCCGGCTGCCTGCCGTCGAGAACGGAGGTGCGCAGCAGGCAGTCGAGAGCGACGCTCGGGAGGATGAAGCGGGAGAAGACGCCGCCGTCCCGCGGAAGGGTGAGACGCAAGTCCGCGGAGCCGCCGTCCGCCACCAGCCGGGGGCGGCGCATCGCCCTGAACACACCGCTCAACTCGACCGGTGTGCCGGGCGTTTCGTATGTGTTCGGGGCATCGTGGCCGCCGGTCGGCGCGGGTGCGCACCAAGGGCCGGCCGGGAGCGCCCGGGCCAGATGGACCACCATGCGGGTGTGTTCGCGCTCGGGCACGGGGCCGACCGCCGGTGACGTGATCCGTACGCGTACCCGGTCGCCTTCGCGTACGGCGAAGACGCGCAGTGTGCGCGGCCAGCGATGCCGCGCGGCCCGGATGAACTGCGACAGGACGATGTCGGTGATGCGCGCCGGGAGCAGGCCCGGGGCCAGCTCGGCCGCGGCTTCGGCCGCCATCTCCAGGATGAAGGTCGCGGGTACGGTCGGCCTGCCGTCGACCAGGTGTTCCAGCAGGTACGCATGCTCGTCGAGGCCGACCTCGCAGGTCCAGGTCGCCGCCTCCCCGTCGTACCGCGCGGGCCCCGTCAGGAACGCCCGCCGAGCGGCCGGCGCCGGGGTGCGCGGCGGTTCGGCGACCGTCCCGGCGGCCTCCTCGCAGGCCGCGCGGAATCCGGGTGCCCCGCGCTGCAGGGTCGTCCAGTCCGCGTCGCCGATCCAGGCCGTCGCCAGCCCGCCATCGCCGCGCCCGCGGAGTTCGGTGCGGAAGAACTCCCGGCCCTGGGTGTCGGTCAGCTGGCCGGTGTCTCCCCGCTGGATCAGGAAAGCGCCGTTCTTGGAGTTGAGTGACGCCATGCCCGACTCGACCCACAGTGCGGAGGCCAGCGCGACCTCGTCCGCGCCTTCGGTCGCCCGTGCGTGGGCGGCGGCGAGGAGCAGGAACTCGTTGGCCGCGCCGTAGTCGGAGTCGCCGGGGACCCCGAGGAACGACGCGGTGGAGCTGACGCTGCACCACAGGGCAGGTCGCCGGTCGCCCAGGGCGGCGCGCAGGTGTGCGTATCCGCGGACCTTCACGTCCCGTACGGCCCGGAAGTCGGCGAGCCTCTTACGGGTGAGCCCGGCGGAGCGCGTCAGACCGGCACCGTGCACCAGGACGTCAACACGGCCCTCCACGGCCAGGATCTCGTCGACCACCCCGCGTACGGCTTCCTCGTCCAGGACGTCGCACTGCCGGTAGTGAACCCGCGCGGCGCCGCAGGAGCGCTCCAACTCCTGGAGTGTTTCGCCGCGTTCGGCCTGCTGGACCGCACGGTCGTAGCGACGGCTGAGTGCCGCGGGAGTCTCGGACGGGTGCAGCGCCATGAGTTCACGCAGCGCGTCGGGGCGCGGCAGGCGCGCCAAGGCGATCGCGGACGGGTCGGGCGCGGGGCCCGTACCGAGCAGCCAGACGCCGCGGGGCGCGCGTTCCGCCACGAGTTCGTGCACCAGATGGGCGGTGATTCCGCGGGCACCACCGGTGGCGACGATCACCGGGTCGTCCGGCAGGCCGAGCCCCGTGTCGTCCGGCGGCGTCTCGACAGGCAGCAGCATCAGCTCGTGGCGCACGCCACCCATCTGGTGGGCGACCGGGATGTAGCGGTGTGCCGCCGACTCCTCGGCCAGCAGCGCCAGGCCGGCCGACGCGTCCTTGCCATCGGTGACCAGCGCGAACATCAGACAGCCGGGGAGTTCCTGCGACAGACTCCGCACCAGTCCGCCGAAGAGGCCCGCGACCGGGACGGGAGCCGCGGCCTCGACCGAGTCCAGCGCGAGTACCGCCAGGCAGCCGCCGTCGTCGAGCGGCGCGGCGCAGTGCTTGGCCGCCATGAACGCCAGGTCATGGAGGTCCAGGACGCGCGCGGGTACATCCCAGGCGGCCGGGGTGGAACGGGATCCCGCGACGATGACGCGGACCTGGCCGAACGACCGGCCGTCCCTGGCCAGCAGCCGCTCCAGGTCCTCCGGCTCGTCGAGATAGGCCACCGGGAACGGCAGGGCGGTTTCACGTGGTGCGCTCCCGGGAGCGACGAGCAGGCAGTCCGTCGGTATGCGCACGTCGGTCAGTACTCGCGGATCGTCTGTCAGTACCAGGCTCCCCGCGGGCAGCGCCTCCACGCGGGGACGGACGCTCCGGGCAGGGACGGGACGCAGGGTGAGCGAGTGCCGCTGGAGCCGGCCGCTCAATGAGGCTTCCCCTCGCGCCGGTTCGGGTGCGGGTGCGTCGGCCGACCGGGGTGTCACGACGATCGCGGGCGTGTGGTCGTCCTCCACGGGCCGGATGACCGTCCGCTCTGCCGAGGAGTGCAAGGCGTGCAGAAGTGCGACAGCTCCCTGAGCGCCGCGGAAGTTGCGCGCACGCGAAAACGCGTTCCCCGAAGGCTGCGCGGGGGTGTCGCTCGCCGCCAGCCCAACCTGGCCCAGGACGACCATGTCGTGTTCCTCGGCGACACTCAGCCGGGTCAGTACAAAGCCGACCGCGGCCTCCGCGATCTCCCTGCTTCCGTGGCGGGAGACATGGTCCGTCATGGCGTTGACACCGATGACCACGGCCATCTCCATATCGCCGTCCCGCAGGTACCGGATGGCGGTGGCCAGGGCGGAGTTGGTGGAGTCCCGGCCCGCGTCGAGTGTCATGTTCGGTCCGTGCAGGTCCAGCCGCTGCAACACTCGGGCCGCGATGATGCTCGGCATCAACCCGGGATAGGCGTCCTCGTTGATGGGGCGCGTCATCGCGCGCACCGCGTCATCGAACATCCCGGGCGGTAGGCCGGCGGGTCCGACCAGCTTGGCCACGAGGTCCTCGCGATAACAGCGCAGGTCGTAGCCGAGCGCGGACCTGGTAGGCCCGGTGTGGCCGACAATCACGCCGGCACGCTTCGACAGCCTTTCGTCCTTCGTCCACTCCCCGGCGAGAAGGTCGGCACATCGCAGGGCCATCAGCTGACCGCGGTCCATGACCGCGATGGTCGAGGGCGCCAGCCGGGCCTCCACGGGCGACGGAAGCGGGTGGGCCTCGCCGAAGGACGACGGCCAGTCGGCGGTGCCTCCCGAGAGCCAGCGGGCGACGCGTTCCTCGTCCGGATCGCCGGGGAAGTGCGTGCCCTGGGCGACGACGACGATCGGGTCGTCCTCCGTGTGCGGCCGCGGGGCGGCGGCCACATCGCGGGCCGGTGGCTGATCCGTGAGGACGAGATGGCCGTTGGTGCCGCCGAAGCCCATGGCCGACACGCCGACGGTGCGGCGACGCCCAGGCGTTCTGATCCACGGCACGTCGTCGACAGGCACGTGTACGGAGGTCGTCACGCCCTCGGGCAACGCGCTGAACTGCTGTTGTTCCGGGATGACCTCGTGCTCCATGGCCAGCAGCGCGTGGATCACCGATACCGCACCGGCCGCCCAGGCCGTGTGCCCGACCAGCGACTTGTTGGCGGTCACCGTCCACGTCTTACCCGGTTCCGCGCTCTGGCCGAGGGCACTCAGCTCGGTACGGTCACCGGTCCGCGTGCCCGTCGCGTGCGCGAGGATCCAGTCCACGTCCTCGGGTGTGACCCCGGCGGCGCGCCACGCCCGGTCGAGGGCGACCATCTGGCCCGAGGCGTTCGGGGTGTAGATCGCCTTACCGCGCCCGTCGGACGATCCGCCGAAACCGGCGACGAACCCGAGGACGGGATCGCCGTCGGCGGTCGCTCTGGCATACGTCTTCAGGGCCAGCACCGCGGCTCCGTCGCTGAACACCACGCCGTCGGCGTCCCGGTCCAGGGACCGCACCCGGCCGGACCGGGACAGGCCGCGGAGCTTGGAGAACAGCACCAGGGTCTGAGCGCCGACCGCGAAGGCCCCGCCGCACAGCGCCACGTCGGTCTCGCCCGCGCGGAGCGCCCGGACGCCCACGTCGATGGTGTACAGGGAGGAGGAACAGGCGGTGTCGACGACGACGATCTCCGCGGAATCGGGGAGATCGGGGGCGGCCATCCGGGCGATGCGGTACGGAAGCATGTCCTCCGGTGATTCGGAGGCCAGCGGGTAGAGCGTGTCGAGCCCGCCCGGCGTCTCGACACCGGCTTCGGTGAGGAGGGCCCGCACCCCGGCGGAGACCAGGCTGTGCTCCAGGTGGGGGCTGCCGTCGGGGGTGAGGCCGACGGCGAACAACTGCCGGTCCCCGGGACGGACCGTGACCTTCTCGGTGGCGCTCAGCAGGGAGTGCCGGAGCCAGAGGGCCGTGTACTCCTCGCAGTCGAAGGCACCGGACGCCAGCTCGTCCTTGAGGCGCGGGTGGGGTTCGAAGCCGGTCATGAAGTTGGACACACGGGTGTAGGTCTTGTCCTCGGCGGTGGCGTCCGCGGACCACATGGTGTCCAGGTCCATTCGGTCCCCCGGTTCGCGGAACACCGGCTCGCCGCTCCTCAGCAGTTCCCAGAACTGCTCGGGTGAACTCGCCCCCGGGACGGCGAGTCCCATGCCCACGACGACGACCGCGTCATCGGCGGGTGGCACTTCGGCAGGGGCCCCGCTGACCAGCAGCGTCCGGCAGTCGATGGACACGGCGTCGTCGGAGGCCAGAAACGCGACGAGCCGCGCGGCGCCCTCCGCCAACGACCGCTCCGCGTCCTCCTGGACGACCACGGCGTTGACGCGGATACCGTCCGGCCTGCCGGCACCGAGTCCGCGCACGAGCTCCGCCACCGGTTCCCGCTCCAGCGGGGCGGCGGCCACGTGCACGATCGCACCGTGCTCGTGCGGTGCCATGAATTCCATGGTCGTGGCCGTCGCGGTGCGGGCGTCGCCCAGTCCTTCCTCTCCGACCACGATGTTCACGAGCGCGTCGACCCGGCCGTACCGGGCGCCGGACCGGCCGAGCACGGCTCGTATCCGGGGTGCGTCGTACGCTTCACACGTCACGACATGCGCGCCGAGCCGCCTGAGGTGATCCGCCAAGGACCTGCTCAGCGGCTTGCCCGCACCGGTGACCAGGATGACGCGGCCGGAGAGATCGAGGGACATGCTGGCTCCCGTTTTCGTAGATCAGCGCGTGGACGCCTGAGTGGTGGCGATGAGGTCGGCGAGGTCGGCGAGCGTGGGCTGGGCGAGGAACCGGCCGCCCAAGGCCGCTTCCCCCAGCCCGAATTGAGCCGACACCTTTCCCAACATCTCGGCACGCTTCAGCGAATCGATCCCCAGGTCCGCCTCCAGATCGGCATCCCCCGTGATCACCTCCACCGGGTAGCCCAGCGTCGACGCGTACAACTCCCTCAACTCGTCCAGCACATCCACGCCGACTGGAGCGGGCGTCGCCGCCGGAGTCACCTCAGCTGTCCGCGCGGGCTCGGCCGGAACGGTCTCGTCGAGCGTGGGGGCCGGCGTGCTGTCGGTGCCTCGCACCCGAACGGTGTGGGCGGTGCTGACGTCCGGCACGGTGCGCCCGACGAGTCCGGACAGTCCTGCCCGACCGCACTCCACGAAGTGCTGCGCGCCGTCGGCGTGGAGCTGACGAATGGCGGCCGTGAACCGCACCGGGGCGGTGAGCTGCCGCGCGATCAGTGCCCTGAGGTCGGAGTCGTCGTGGACGTAGCCGCCGGCCACCGGCGAGTACACGGCCCGGCGCAGCGGACGCTGCCGGATGCCGGTGACCGCTTCGCCGAACGCGTGAGCGGCGAGGGCCAGCATCGGGCTGTGGAACGGGAAGGGAGCATTCAGCCGAGTGGCCCGCACGCCCATCGCGCCGGCCAGCCGCGCGATCGTGCCGATCGCCTCGTCGGGTCCCGACACCACGGTCTGGCGCGGCGCGTTGGAGACGGCGACGGCCAGGCCGCGGTCGGCGACGGCACCCACCAGGTGCGCCGTGCGGCCGGCCGGCAGTTCCAGGGCAACCATGCCGCCGTTCGAGGGGCAGTGTGCGAGGAGGGCTTCCGAGCGGTGGCACACCAGGCGTGCGCCGTCGGTCAGGCTGAACGCTCCGGCCACCGTCAAGGCGGCGATCTCACCCATGCTGTGCCCGACCACGACGTCCGGCCCGCCCTGTCTCTCCGCGATGCGGAAACCGGCCACGGCCGAGGTGAACACGGCGAGTTGCAGCGCGAAGGAGTCCGAGCGCATCAGGTCGGCCGCGGAGGGCGCGTCGGCGTTGGTCATCAGGTGCGAGACGCCCTCGCGTCCGAACTCGGCCGCGACCCGGTCCGCCGCGTCGAGGACCTCTCTGACGTCGGGCGAGTCGTCACCGGCGAGGTTCCCCGGGGTGTAACCCCCTTGGCCGGGCAGGAGGAAGACAGTTTCAACCGCCATCATGCGTCCTTCGCGAAGTAGGTGGCATTACTGGGGAGCACCCGCTGGTCACCAGGTGGCGGGCAGTTCGCGGATGCCGTGAAGGCCTGCTCGGAGGAGGTGAGGATCTCGATCTTCCCCACGGGCGACCCCTCGTCCGCTCGGACGAGGTTGCTCAGGAAGGACGCGAGCTGATCACGGTGGGCGGCCACCGTAGCGGCGTCGTGCAGGTCTGGATTGGGGTCGAACGACAACCGGAGGTCGGCACCCTCGGCGTCACCGAGAAACTGGATCGAGAGGTCGCGTACGGGTCCCGAGGACAACTGGTGAAGCGTGCCCTTCAGCGCACCGAAGGCCAACCGGCCGTCGAACGGCAGTACGTTGACAACCACGCCGGGGGGCTCCTTGGCCGCCCCGGTCCGCCTGAGCTCCCGCTGGATGTCCTCACCACGGAATCGCTGGTGCGCCAGCACCTCGCTCACCTGCGCGGAGACATGCCGCACAAGATCACGGAACGGCATGTCGGAGCGTACGGACAGCCGCAACGGCAGCACATTGGCCAGCATGCCCGGCGTGGTCAGCGCGGTGCGGGTGGTCCGGGCTCGCACCGGCAGCCCGATGACGATCTCGTCCTGCTGGGTGATCCGGTGCAAGTACGCCGCTGTCGACGCCAGCACGACAACCGCCCACGGCACCCGGTACTTCGCCGCCGTCTCGTTGATTCGCTCAACCGGGACCGGGGCCGGGAACCGCTCGGCCGGCCGGGACGTTCCGACCCTTCTGTGACTCAGGCTGATGCGAGCGGGCCACTCGTCCACGCCGCTCAGCCAATGAGCGCGGTCGCTCTCAAGGGCCGATGACGCCCGGTACTCGGCTTCCTCCGCGAGAAGATCACGCAGCGTACCCGCACTCGTCCGGGAGACTGTCACCCCCTCCGCCAACGCCGTATAGAGCTGTGCCAGCCTGCGCCAGTGGAGGACCTGGCCGTAACCGTCCAGGACGATGTGGTGGTAGCGGAGGTGGAAGAGGAAGTGGTCCGGGGCCAGACGGAGCAAGGTGTGGGTGAACAGCACGCCCTTCTCAAGATCGACCGGCGTGCCCAGATCCGCCCGTACCCACTCCACCGCGGCACGACGCGGCTCGTTCTCCTCGCTGAAATCGCGCACATGCAGCGGGGCATCGACATCGGCCGGCCACTGCCAGGGGGCGCCCTTCGCGTCCGCGGCGAAACGAACTCGCAGGGCGTCGGTCTCGCCGACGGCCCGCCGGACCGCCTCAGCCAGGTGCGCCTCCTCAAGTCGCCCATGGATCTCGATGTATCCACCGCAGTTGTGAAAGGCGCCGCCGGCGTCCAACTGGTGGGCGAACCACACTTCTTGTTGTGCGGCGGACAGAGGCAGGGGCCCGTCGGAACCCGCCGCGGCCAGGCCCGCGCGGCATAGATCGGGACTCACTGCTGCGGTACCCGTGTGGCGAGCAGGTCGAGATCGAGCGACATGCAACGAATTCCACCGCCGGCCTTGAGGAATTCGTCGACGGGGGAGACGCAGACGGTGAATCCCCAGTCCACGAGCGCCGACCGAACGCGTGGCGGGCAGAAGGGCATCACCACGGTGTCTCCGACCACGACAGAGTTGGCGCAGAAGGACAGCGCTTCGTCGATACTGATGACCAGTGGTTCCGGTACGAGTCTCTCGACGGCCCGCTGTCCTTCGAGGTCCCAGACGTCGGGCGCGTAGATCGCCCGGCGGTCGTCGAGCGGGAAGAAGGACATGTCGAGGTGGTAGAAGCGCGGGTCGACGATCGGGACGGTCACCACCGGCCTGTCGAGCACGCGGGACAGGTACGTCGCCGTGGCAGGTGAGGTGCGTGGACCGTTTCCGCACAGCAGCACATCGCCGAATCGGACGACGTCACCGCCTTCCAGGAACAGGTCGGGGTTGTCGGGCCAGGGAATCTCGGTGAATCCGTGTTCCAGAAGCCATCTCGCCCCGTACGCGGCTTCGTCCCGGCGCTCGGCATGCCGGAAACGGCCGCGCACGAAATGGTCTCCGGCCACAATCCCCACATCCGTCGGAAAGACCATGTCCGAGAGTCCGGGCAGCGAGGGGAAATGATGGACCTCGGCACCGGCGGCCCGCAGGTTGGCCACGAGATCCTTCCATTCCTGCCAGCTCTTCTTCCGATCGGGACGGCGCTCGGCCGACATCCACGGATTGATCTCGAAGGTGACGTCGAAATGGTCAGGGCTGCAGAGGAGGAATCTCTTCAGCGATCGCGGTGAACCGGACGGAGGATCGGCATCAGCCATACTCTGCTCCTTCTTGTCGCTGCACACGTCGATGCGCTTACTGGAGGATTCGGGAGTCGGCACTGACACGGATGGCGCGTGACTTGCGCAGGTCGCTGCTGACGACGATCTTCTTCAGCCATCGGTCGGTGCCGTCGTAGGTGGCATGGAAGGAGCGACGGCCGTGCACCGCCCGGAAGTTGTCGATGAAGAGGATCTCTCCGGCGTGCACGACGATGTGCTGGAGGCTTGCTTCGAGCTGCTTGGTCACCAGTTCCAGGGCATCCGCGGCCCGGCTGTCGCCCGGCAGCGCCGACATGAAGTACGGATCGATACGCAGATAGGGAAGGTCGGCCCCGCCGAAGAGAATCGCCGCCGGGACCGGCGCGTCAGCGGCCTGCTGGATGGTGGAGCGCGGACGCATGGTGTCCGCGCGGGCGTTGCGCACGTGCTCGTCGTCGGGCCGGATCAGGAATCGCGGCTCGGACAGCACCCGCGTCACCTCCTCGGGCAGGTCCAGCGAGGCGACACTCGCGTACGTGGTGGGCACCGCACCGTGATTGCGCATGCCCATCAGGCTCAGATAGTCACAGCGGTACGGGTGGAAACCGTCCTCGGTGTGCCACTCAAGATGGTCGGCACTGCCATGGCCGCTCTGCTGGTGCTCCTCTCCGCTGATGGGAACGACGTTGTGGACCAGATTGCCGCGCTGGAGCGTCGACCAGCCGAACGGCTCACCCAACAGAGAGGCCACCAGCATGAAGAAGAACTCCTCACGCCGGGTCGACGCCGGATCCGCCTGCCTCGACCAGTGCGGCGGCGTCGACCCGATCAGGGCATCGTCCACCTGGAAGCCGCGCACCACGACAGCCGCAGCCGGCTCGGTAAGCTGGAACGTTCTCAGGAAACGCGTCAGATCGTCAGGGAGGCCGGCGGCTATCCGCGGCGCGTCCCGCAGCAACTCCGGTGCTTCCGGGTGCGGATACTGAGCGCTTGTTCTGGCCAGAAGCTTGTCGATCGTCCGCAGATCAACTGGGTCCAGGTCAAAGTAGATGAGGTCGACAACTTGAGATGTGGTGGTCACAGACGTCCTCCGAGTGGGGTGTGATCGCCGATGTCTGGAACTCTCCAGTGACATCCCCTCTGGGAGCCAGGAAGCTTGCCCGGCAAGAAGGGGGTGGGAATCTTGCCTGCTGGACGCCTGGTGGTGGTTCCGGGGGATCTCATCGCCCGCCCAGTACCTCGTCGTGTGCGGGGAGTGGTGGCGCATGCCGGAGGGCCGGACTGGCGGTGGCCGCGACGGCGGTGATGAGCATCAGCGCGGACAGCACGAGTACGGAGCTAGTCGGTCCGACAGTCGTGAGCAGAAGGCCGGCACCGACGGAGGCCAGGGGCATAACCCCCCAGGACAGGGTCATGGCCGCGCTCATGACGCGTCCCAGCAGCTCGTTGGGAACCAGGAGCGTCGTGTAGCTGATGATCACGACGTTCCACAGCGGTCCGACGAAGGCGCTTGCGGCACCGATGACGCCGATCATCAGCGGACTGGACGTGAATACGAAGAGGGGCAGGAGCGCGGCCCAGATCCAGTTGACCCCGATGATGACGGCCTTGGGCGTGAAGTGACGATGCAACTTGCCTGCCGCGAGTGCTCCGACCAGACCGCCACCGCTGTAGATGCCGAGCATCGTGCCGATGTCGGTGGGTGTGGCGCCGTGCTGCTGGGCGAGGACGACGATGATCAATATGAGGGCGTGAAAGACCAGGTTGCTGACAGCGATCAGCACGACCGCGGCGCGGATGAACGGATGACGCCAGATCCAGCGCAGGCCCGCGGTGGTGGCTTGCCACAGTGATTCCACCGGTTTCGCCGTACGACTCTGCAGGTCGCTCCGGATGAACAGCATTCCGACCGAGGCGATGAGGAAGGAGACCGCGTCGGCCACGAACGGCACGGCTCGGCCGAGGCCGAAGAGCATGCCGCCGAGGGGAGGACCGATCAGAGCCGCGCCGCGGCTCCTGGCCTCGTTGTGGGCAATCGCGGTGGGCAGGAGCGAGGCCGGGACGATCAGGGGGAGGGCGGCGCGCTCGGCCAGCCCGAAGAAGACGAAGCACATCCCCTGTACGAAGGCGGCCACAGCGAGATGCGCGATCGTGAAGACGCCCAACCACATGGCGATCGGAACAGTGGACAGTGCCAGACCCGCGACGAGCTGACTGACGAGAAGGATCTTGCGGCGATTCCACCGGTCCACCAGCGGGCCGGCGGGCAGGTGACCCAGGAGGAAGGGAAGCGTGCCGGCGGCTCCGACCAGTCCGGCGTCAGAGGGCGATCCGGTGGTCGCGAGCACCAGCAGCGGCATCGCCGTCCCGCTGATCTGTGTGCCCAGGGTCGAGATGACCTGACCGCTCCACAGGGCGACGAACTCGCGGTTGCGCCACAAGGACGGCCGTTTGCCGGTCCCCTTGGTGGCCGGGACGGTCATGACGCGTCCCCACGGCCCGGGTTGCCGAACGCGTACAACACTGAAGAGATGTGCCGGCTGCCCGGTTCCTGGTACCAGGGATGGAGGGGAGACACTGAGCCAGGTATGTCGCCTGCCGCGCCGATCAGTTCGGTCACCTTCTCCCGTTGTCTGCCACCGGACGGCCGCGCCCCGAGGCGCCCGACCATGGGTGGCAGCTGCCGCGCGTGCTGCCGGAGGTAGTCAACAAGCGTGGTGGCCGGGTACGGAGTAAGCCAGGCACCAGGGAGGCAAGTTGCCCTCCGTCACTTGCCGGTGCCGCGCCTTCTCCGTCGCACCGCCCCCGGCCGCGGCGGAGCCGCGGATCACGGCCAGGCAGCTGAATTGCCGCCGCACTGCCTGGCCCGCCCCGGTATCCCCGTGTCCTACTGGGCCGGAAGACACAGTCCACGGACCCGAGCGGACAGAACGGGGGCGATCACTCCCTGGCGCTCTGCGGCCGCGCGCACCACAGCTGTGCCGCGACTCTCCGGTCGATTCCTCGTCTCCGAGGACCACGCCCCCGACGCTCAAGTGCATGCCCTGTACGGACCGATTGAAGGAGTTCGGAGACGATGACTTCCCATGCCACGGCGGGGTCAGCAGCTGGCTTCTCGCCGACCGAGCCGACCGAGCCGACCGAGCCGGTCGAGCCGGTCGAGCCGGTCGAGCCGGTCGAGGAGGCGCGTGCGGATGTGCCCCTTGCCCGCCTCGTCGACGCCGACTGGTTGCTGCCCACCGGCGCCGCCGGCCTGCTCGGCTTCACGGCGAAGTTCGAGTCCGCCGTTTCCGCGCTGCAGGAAGCACTCACGCGTGCCCATCCGACGGGCACTCCTGGCCCTTCCTTTCTCGCCCCGGTGGTTCCTCGCAGCCACATCGAGCGAGCCGAGTACGCCGAAGGCTTCCCGCACCTTCTGGCCTCGGTGCACGCACTCCCGCCGGGGACCGGCGGGTCCGGCGTGCTCGGCGAGGACGTCCGTGTGCCTACCGATGCGGTACTGGCCCCCGCCGCCTGCTACAGCCTCTATCCAGCCCTGGCCGACCGCACCCTGGACGCCCCCCGGTACTTCGATGTGGCCGGTTCCTGCTACCGGCATGAGGAGACCAGCGAGGTCGGCCGGTTCCGCTCGTTCCGGATGCGGGAGTTCGTTGCCGTGGGCGCCGAAGACACCGCACTCGCCTGGCGTGAGGACTGGATGGAGCGCTGCCGGGCGCTTTTCGCGGGCCTCGGACTGGCGGTACGGGTTGAGGCCGCCAGTGATCCCTTCTTCGGACCGGGTGCTCGTTTCATGCGCTCCAGTCAGCTTCAGCAGAGTCTGAAGTACGAGTTCGTCGCCCAGGTGTCGGACAGTGACGCCGGCACCGCGATCGCCTCGGTGAACCTGCACAAGGATCACCTCGGGCTGCGCTTCGCCATCGGGGCTCCGGGCGGTGGCCCGGCGCACAGCAGTTGCGCCGCCTTCGGCCTGGAGCGCATCGTCCTGGCGCTCGTACACCAGCACGGCGATACGCCGGCCGACTGGCCGGGCACTGCGGCGATTCCTCGCTCAGATATTGCAACTGTTCCGCGGAAAATCACGTAAGACTTACGGCAGATCCAATCACGCAAAGCGGAATATTCTGCTCCCATGCACTTCCAAGCCTACCGAGCGTAGTTTTCGATCTGGGTAAATGCCCCACAAGTCACCTTGCGTAAGCCTTCCGTCGCGGAAGTGAGGTGAGGCTATCGCGTATCCGACTATGTTTGCGCGATTCCTTCCAACTGATGCGTCGTGATGCTACGGTCTGGCGCGCCGACAGTAATCTCGGGACTCCCCGAGGTCAGGCTCCGAGTTCTTGTCGTGATCGCCTACGAGCAACGGGGGGAACGGAGAATGGGCATCGGACAGCTCTTATGTCGTTGGGGCCGACCGATCGACCTGGGTCTGCCTCCCCGGCGCTCGGTCCGGCGAAGTGCGCGCAATACGGTTTGACGGGGGCGAGCCGCCGTAGGCGGCAGCGCAATTGGGCGAGAACAGCCTTGCGGGTTCCATTGCTGAATCTTTCGACCAAACCCTGACGGTGTCAGGGGAAGACTTGAGGATGCAATCCGCACAGGAACGGGGGGTTCCGTGAATCTGGGAAGAGATCTTGCAGAGCTGAGAAATATACGAGGCTGGACACAGGAGAAGCTGTCCGAGGTGTCCGGCTTGAGTGTGCGAACGATCAGGAATCTTGAACGCAGCCAAGTGCAGAATCCTCGCCGAACATCCGTCGACCTGTTGATCCGGGCGCTCGGAGTGGAAGAGGATCGCGCGCCGGAATCTTCCGGAATGCCTGATCTCAGTCAGTGGCAGGGTCTGCAACCACCAGTCACGCCGATGATCGGGAGCCGCGCGCTTCACATTGAGCTCGCCCGCACCATATGCGCGAACCGGCTGACCACCTTCGTCGGAACCGGTGGCGTGGGAAAGACCCGGCACGCCCTGAACGCGGCGTACGAGAGCTATTACTCCTTCCGTGACGGCGTCGTTGTCGTGGAACTGGGGGACATGGAACCCGAGAGAGGGTCCACCTCGGAGCAAGCAGCCGAAGTGCTTGACCGAGTGCGCCGGCGGATCGGTCTGACGCCCACGCTGGAATCGCTCGCCGTTGCTGCCGCGGAGAACAATGTGTGCGGCATGAATCGACTCGTCATTCTCGACAACGCCGAGCATGTCGCCGGCGGTGTCACCGCCGCGGCGAGGGAACTGCTGGGCGCACTTCCCTTTCTGCATATTCTGATCACAACGCGCCGTCAGTTGACGGACCGGTTGGGTGTGAACAGGGAGATACAGCCCCTCGGTCTCCATGCGGACGGCACGGTGAGCCCTCGGTTGACGCCCGCGGGGGAACTCGTTCTGCAGCGTCTCGGCAAGGACTCGCCCGTGGCTGCCCATGTGCTGCGGGATCTGCCCGCCCTGGACGAACTCTGCGAGCGGCTCAGTGGGATCCCCAGATATCTTGAGTTCGCGGCCGAGCGTCTGCGAACCGTTCCCATTCGCTCCTTGCTCGCCACCGAACAGGTACTTCAGACGCTACGCACCAACGACCACGCGCTTCTTGAGCACCAGCGATCCCTGATCAGCAGTGTGCGGTGGAGCCTTGATCTGCTCTCCTGCCGGCACCGCGAGATGCTGGCTGACATGGTCGCCCTGGACGGCCGGCACGTCGATCTGCGAGGCGGGGTCACTCAGGGCGACATGCTGACTACCACTGGGCGGGCCGGTGCCATGACTCTGGTCTCCGACCTTCTGGAGTCCTCCCTCATCCTCGCGGATGCCGCCGAGCCCTATCGTTTCCGTCTGCTGCCCTATGTGAAGGACGCGTTGGAAGCTATTTAGAGGTCGTCGACCAGCTATACAAGCACCGGGCCGTTCGCGGGCCGAGACAGCCGGCTTCGTCGAGTGTCCAGGTGTACGAACACTCGGTGGAGCCATCGGTCGTTACCGTCGTATCGGGGTGTGAAGGCGGAACGTCCGTGCACAACGAGGCGATTGTCGAGGAAGACCATGTCTCCCGGGCTCAGCACGAGTTCGGAGGATGTCTCTGTCAACGCTTGATGCAACCTGTGCAGAGCTTCCTTCGCGTCTTGATCCACGCCGGACGTCGCATTGAAGTCCACCCGTATATCGGGGTCATCGGGTGCCCCTCCGAGAACAGGGTGCGGCTCTACGTCGCCCGCACGTCGAAAGGAGGGTGGAGCGGTGGTGACAAAGCGGGCCTGGTGCAAGATCGACGTGTGCGGCTCATCAAGCAGCGGCAACGCGTTGCGGACAGACGCGATCTGGGTCCCGACTGTCGATTCTTCTGCGGGTCGCAGACACAGGAGGCCCACGTAGTCAGGACGGTACGGATGGAAGGCGTTCTCGGTGTGCAGCTTCAGTGGTACGGAGCCGCCGTTACTCTGTGATCGCGCCAGAGAGGCGACCGGTACGACATTCTGCACCAGAGCTCCCATCTTTTCATCGCGATAGGCGACGATCTCGCCGAGTTGCTGAGCGATCATAATCGCGATGGCGGCCGGCTTGGAGGCGTCACGTTCCACTGAATCCCGGCAACTGGGAGTTGGGGGCAGTGATGAAAAATCAAGGGGGAGGTTGGTTATCTCCAACATCCCGTCGATACCTGAGTCGTGGCGGTAATGCCTGATTGTCTGCGCGATGCGAGTCGGCAGTCGGCAGCTCGACGCGCGAGCCTGCGCCAGCCACTCCGCGTCGTCCACAAGAGCCGGAGGGGTATCTGCCAAGGCTTCTGCCAGCGACGCCATAATGTATTGCTCATCCGCGTCGAGTCGTATGCTCGAGCCGTCGAGGAGAGATTCCTTGACGTTGGTTATCGAATCGACAGTCATGACGACGCTCCCGTGTTGACGTGAGTGCGTAAGTCTTCTCGTCCTGCCCGAAGTGAGGCAACGGCGGAGAATCGCGGTGTCAGGTGTGCCTGATTATTCTCGCGTGTGCGCCAATTCGGATCCAGGCACGTCACCGGCAAGTCCACGACGCCCATTTGCCGCCGCGGTTCCAGGCTCTACCGGCCACGATGCCAATTCTTCAATACGCAGCGAGGGCGTGTCGGCCGCCTGGATCAGCAGCCGCTCCAGGTCGGCGAGGAAGTCGAGCGCCGTGGACTCGCCGAGGAATTCGGGGTCCTTGCAAAGCTTCAGCAGGCATGTCTCGTCCAGTCGCTCCAGATACAGGAAGAACTTTGCCCCGACCTGCCGTCCGGGTAGGTCCAGTCGGACCAGTCGGGTCGGGCCGGACGGTTCGTCATGAGAACCGGGCCCTGCTGGTTCGAGGGCATGGGACCGCTGTGTCTCGCCGGTGCGGACGTCGTTGAGGAAGCAGTAGCCGTCCGCCTGGAAGCCGGCCTCGCGGGCCACCTCGGCCGCCAGCGCCTCGACCTTCCGCGGATCGGCTTCGCAGCGCCGGTATGCCAGGAGAGTCGCGGCTGACGACCGGCGCAGCCACTCGTCGAAGCTCTCATTCTCCAGGTCCAGTCGCAGCAGAGCGTTCTGATTGATCGGTCCCACGAATCCGCGGTCCCGCGGATCGGACCGAGTGGAGACGATGAGGCGCATCGAGCCGGCCGCTGTGCCGGCACGGAGCGCCAGGAGCAGTGTGACCGCACCGATCAGCACCATGCCGGTGGTGGTCGCCGCCCGAGCGGCCAGGGCCCGCACCGCTCGGGCCATGGCAGGTGACTCGATGGCCGCCCAGTCGCGTTGTGCCTCGTCCGGCGTCGACGTCGCGGCGAGCAGAGCCTGGGGCGTGCGGCGCAGGGAGCGTGCCCAGTAGTCGAGAGTCGAGCGCTCACGTCGGATCCCGGCCGCTGATCCCTCGAAGGCCGCGCGTTCCAGGGGCTGGCGGGCGCGCGGGGGCAGCGTGTCGGCACTACCGCTCGTCAGGCAATCGGCCAGCTCTTCGGCGAGCAGCGACATGCTCCACCGGTCCACGGCCATATGACTGATCACGAGAACCACCGCGACCGGAGCCCCGGCCCTGGTGAGAATCGCGACGCGCAACGGAAGCTCTGACGCTTCGTCAAAGGCCCCCCGCCGCATACGCCCACCGATGTCCTCCGCCCGTTCAGCCAGATCCCCGGGGCCGCACTCCACGAGCAGTGCCTCCAACTCCCCTTCCGGGAGTACGCGCTGTGCGGGCTCACCATCGGCATCGGGAAAGTAGTGCGACCGCAAGGCCTCATGGCGTTCCAGCAGTTGCCCAAGAAGTCCGGCGACCTGGGAAACGGACAGCGGAGCCACGACCGGACGCCACTCGGCCATGTTGAGCGAGTCGTCCCCGGCGGGCAGCCGCCGAAGTACATCCCAAATGCACAGCTGACCCCAGGTGAGCGGACCGGCTGCCGACGTGTGTACGGCAGGCGCCGCGAAAGGTATGAGCTGCGTCTCCGTGGTGCTCAGGGCGGTGACATCGGTCTTGGACATGGTCGTCTCCGGTCGTGGAAGCCGCGATCGCAGGGCTGCCGTTCCACTGTGGCCAGGGGCGATGCGACGTAGAAGGCATGGCACCGGCAATTGGAGTCCTGGAACGTGCCGCCCGTTGCCTGGTTTCGCCGTGTCCGGTCAGGGCCGGCGGCGCCTCATCTCAGTTGGCGCTGTCTTCCTCCTGGCGAATTCGATCCACCGCTTCCCACAGTGTCCGAGGGGTTCGCATGATCTCCATCAAGGGAAGGTCCTCCATGATGGTGATGTCGTACGCCTGTTCAATTGCCACCAACAGGCCGACGCTGCCCAGCGAGTCCAGCCCCCTCTCGGCGAGAGGGACATCCGCGACGGTGTCGAGCGCCGGGTCCAGTGCCTCCCGCAGCAGCTTGTCGAACACGTCGTCCCAGGGGCGCTGATCCGCCTCTTCCGCAGAACGCGCGACGGGTTCCGGGAGATCGTCGACCAGCAGCGCGCCGTCCGGGCGAAGTGGCCATTCCTCGATGGTGATCCACGACTCCGGGATGAGACGCCGGGGCAGTTTCCGGTCGATGAGCCAGCGCCGGACCGAGGCGACATCGACCTCCGTCGTACCGGCCGACCGCACGTAGGCGGTCAGGCGTGATGTCTCCTGGGAGTCCGGGCGGACCAGCACCCGGCTGTCGCGCACCGACGGATGGCGGTCGATCAGTTCACGTATCTGCAGGAGCACTGTGGCCGACCCTCCTGGCCACAGCACCGCGTCCGGTGGGTCGAGGTCCGCGACGCCAAGGATCTCCAGGGCGCCGTCGAGTCCCATGCGGGCTGCCAGTCCGGTCCGATGAGCGTCCGGCAGCGCACGGTCCGCGCCGCCGACCCAGAGGTCCCCCGGGACGCCACGCGGTACCGGTAGCCGGTCCGGGCCCAGTACTCGGGCAGTCACTCCGGCGGCAACTCGTTCAGGGCAAGGGACCGTCCTGTTGCCGGGGGATGCCGTCGGCGAGAGGCTGGCCAATTGCCTCAGCGCGGCCGCGACCCGGACCCCGCCGACGCCGACTCCACCGGCCCACCGGACCGGCTGTCCCGGACCGGGCTGATCGGCGGCGAGCCGCAACTCGGCGTGATGGACCGGACCGTCCGGCCCCAGCGCCATTTCCTCGGCCACGAGCCGGTACAGCGCCAGCAGCACCGGGGCGGCGTCCGGACTCAGCAGGTGATTGTCCACATTGAGGCACAGGCCGCCACGCCAGGTGAAGACGTGCAGACCGAACTCGTTCACGTTGTCGTTGTAGATCAGTTCACCATCGACGAGGTCCATCCCGATCTGATGGAAGTCCAGGTAGTTGAAGATCACGTTCAACATACGGTCGGCGCAACCGAATTCCTGCTGCAGCAGCGGCATCGGGTACACACGGTGCGGCCACAGTTCGGTCAGCCGGTCGTAGGTGGCACGCACCAGGTCGCCCCACGTCTGCCGTCCCTCCGGCATCCGGAACGGCAGGGTGTTGAGGTACATGCCGTACACCCGGTCGGCCCCCACCGCCTCCGGCCGCGCGTCGCACGCGAGACCGGTGAAGAAGCTCTCCGAACCGGTCACGATCCGCATCACGGTGACGTGGAGGGCGAGCAACACCGCCTTGTGCGATGTGTGGGTCTGTTCGGCCAGCCGTCGCAGTTCGACGTCGAGGTCGCGCAGGTCCACCACGTACTGGTCCCGCCGCCTGGCGACGTCTGGCAGGTCCTGCCAGCCCACGGGGAGGGCCGGCTCCGAGCACCCCTCCACGGTCCGCCTCCAGTAGGCGCGGTCCTCCTCGCTCCGCCTGGCTTTCGCCTCGGCGGCGATGTAGTCCGCGTACCGGAACGGCACCGGTTCCGGCTGCGTCGGCCGTTCCCCGTCGCGCAGCGTGCGATACAGGGTGAGGGCCTCGATGATCATGGAATTGAAGCTCCACCCCTCCAGGATGGGATGGCACTCGGTGATGCTGAGCCACCACCGCGTCCGGTCGGGGCGTGCGTGTGCGTGCACCCGGATGAGCGGGGCCGACGCCACGTCCATCGGCGCCAGCCGTTCGGCCGCACAGAACTCCTTGAGTACCGACAGCCAGTCCTCCGGTTCGCCGTCCGCCATCGTGGTCGACCTCACCGCGATCTCCGCGTCGCGGTGCACAAGCTGCAGCGGGACCGAGTAGCCCGACAGGTCGAAGGACGTACGCAGTGCCTCGTGCCGGTCCACCACGGTCTGCATGGCCTGCTTCAGCAGCGCGACACGGAGTGGGGCGTCGTCGCGGACGAGGTAGCACGTGGTGTCCTGGTAGGTGCTGATCAGCGGCCGCGAGTGCAACTCGACCAGCATGCCGAGCTGTACCGCGGCCAGCGGATACGCGTCGACCACGTCCGCCGGCAGCGCCGCCCGGTCCTCGGATCCGATCAGGGCGTACGGCTCGACCGGATCCGGCATGGGCCCGATCCCTCCGCGACCCGACAGAGCCGCGACCAGTTCGGCCACCGACTGGAACGCGAACAGGTCCGCCGCCGCCACGTCCAGTCCCGCACCGCGCAGCCGACCGGCCAGAGTGACCGCACGGAGCGAGTCGCCACCCGCGTCGAAGAAGTTCTCGTCCGGATCCGGGTCGTCGTCGACCCCCAGAACCTCCGCCCAGGCCTGCGCCACCAGTGCGGCCGTACGCTCCGGCGACATCTCATGGTGGGGCCGCACTTCCCGCGGCTCTGACGGAGGTGGCGTACGCGGCGCGGCCTCCGACGGTTCAACGCGGGGTCCGCCGGTGTTCTGACGGGTGGGGTGCCGCTCATCGGCGGCGTACGCATCCCTCGGGTCCGCCGGCGGCGTTCCCGGATCGCGTACCCCGTCCTCGACCACCGAACGCCAGCACTCGGCCCACTCGGCGGCCGTACCTTCCTCGATCACCGCTGCCGCATAGTCCAGACGCCCGGTGAACCGGCCGTCCGGCAGCACAGCGGCATGCAGGTTCACATCAAACTTGGCCACCGGCGACTGTGCGAGATCCAGCTTCTCCACCACGAGGCCGGGCAGGCGCAACGAGTCGTCGTCGTGAGCGGGCATGTCGAACATCGCTTGAAAGAGCGGGTTCACACCCGGCGTACGTTCCGGGTTGAGGTCATTGACCACCTGGGCGAACGGGACCGCTCGGTGATCCAGCCCTTCCAGCAGTCCGGCACGCACCTCGTCCAGCAGCTCACCGAACGTCACACCCGCACGCGGATGTGCCCGCACGACCACCGTGTTCACCAGGTATCCGACCGTGTCGGCCAGCTCGGGCAGCGTACGGAGCGAGCAGGGCAGCCCGACCGTGACATCGTCGGTTTCCGCGATACGTCCCAGAGCCGCGTGGAAGGCGGTGAGCAACACGGTGAACGGGGTGGTCCGACGCGCCGCGGCGAGTGCCCGCACCGCGTCCGACGTTCCCGCCGAGAACTCCACCGTCACGAACCCGCCGCGTGCGTCCGGCCGGCTCGGACGCGGCTGGTCGAGCGGAAGCGGCAGCTCTCCCACGCCGGCCAGAGCGGAGCGCCAGTAGTCCAGATGCGGTTCCAGCCGTCCTTCGGTCAGACCGGCGTGCTCCCAGATCGCGAAGTCCGCGTACTGAACCGCCACATCGGGCAGCCGGGCTGTCCTCCCGGTCACCCGCGCCTCGTACAGCTCGCCCAGCTCACGATCGATCTGGCCCGATCCGTCACAGGCGATGTGGTGGACCGTCACCACCATCACATGGAGCAGGTCGTTCACCTTGATCAAGGTCACTCGCAGCGGCTGTTCCACCGTCAGGTCGAACGGACGACGGCGCACCCAGTTGGCTATCTCCCGCGCCCGCTCCTCACGGCGAGGCGCCGGCAGGGGTGTCAGATCGATCTCCTGCCATGCCGGGTCGGCAGTGGGGGCGACGGTCTGGACGACCTCCTCCGGGCTTCCCGCCCCGGCGTCCGTGTAGAAGGTCCGCAGTACTTCGTGCCGGGCGGCCAGGTCCTGCCACGCGAGCCGCAGGGCCTCGTGATCCAGCGGGCCGGTGACACGCAGCGCCCACGGCATCAGGTACGCCGGGCTGCGGGGGTTCAGCTGCTGCAAGGACCACATCTGCCGCTGCCCGGCCGAGAGAGGACACGGTCGGTCGTGGTCCGTCCTGGGAACGACCGTCCGCGTCGCAGCCGCTTGCCGCCGCGGGCGAGCCGGCCGATCCGCCGTCCGGTGTGGGAGAGCCCTCGATCCAGAGTCGCTCTGATTGGACGTCATCGTGATCCCACCCTTTCCCGTGCATGAATGCCGGCCGCCGGCCCGGGGATCGGCTCGGTCGATCGCGGCTGCGGCGTCAGCCGGCCGACGCGTCCTGTGCGACCAGCAGACGCTCGACCTCGCCGATGAGCGCGGCAGCGGTCGGGTCGTCGAAGAACGTCCGCATGGACACCTCGACGTCGAAGATGTTCTGGACGCTCCACAGGAGCCGGGCGACCTTCAGTGAATTGCCGCCGCGGCTCAGTACGTCGTCGTCGACGCCCACGTCGTCCTGCTGGAGCACCTCACGCACGATGTCGAGCACCGTGGCGGCCAGTGGAGGCGCCTCCGGGTCCTCCACGGCGGCTGCTCCGTCATTCGTGCCGGGCTCGTCCGCGAAGCCGGCGCCGACCGCGGTGTCCGGGGCAGCGGCGAACCGACGTGCCAGCGTCTGAAACTGCTCGGCCAGGTCGAGCGCGGTGCCTTCCGGTACCACGTTCACCGCGTACTCCAAGAGCCCCCCGAAACCACCGGCCGCTCGTGGCCACAGCGTCAACGCGACATCGGTCCGCGCGACTCGCCACGCCTCGGACAGTATGCGCAGGTCCCGATCACCGACCTCCTGGCCGACCAGCCCGTCCCCGGTCAGCGAGAACAACGTCTGAAACACCGGGGTGCGCGAGCGGTCGCGGTCCGGCTCCACAGCGTCCGACACCTGCTCGAACGGCACCAGGGCCTGGGCGATCGACTCCTGGTGCACCCGCCCCACACGTTCGACGGCCACGCGGAAGGGCATGTCCGGGGTCAGTCCCGCGCGGATGACCACGACGTTGATGAAAAGGCCGACAACGTCGAGCAGTTCGGTCCGGTCACGACCGACGTGCGGTGTCCCCACGCCGAAGTCCCAGGCCCCGCCGGAGCGAGCCAGCAGCACGGTCCACAGGGTGAGGAACAGGGTGTGCGCAGACGCGCCCGTATCCCGGGCCACCGCGAGCAGGGCCGAGGCGACATCGGCCGGCACCGCTGTCTCCACGGCCGCACCCTCGATGTCGCGAAAGGACTGCCGGGTCGGTGAACCGGGCAGCACCAGCGGTGGGACACCGTCCAGAGTGCGACGCCAATGGCCGAGCTGCTCCGCGACCACCTGCGGGGTGAGGAGCCTCCGTTGCCAGGCGACAGCGTCCCGGTATCTGACGGGCAGCACGGGCAGGGTGGCCGGCCGGTCTGCGTGGGTGGCCTCGATCAACTCACGGAGGTCCCGTTCCAGCAACCGTACGGACCACCCGTCTCCGGCGATGTGGTGGCTCACCACGAGCAGGAGCTGCTCGTCGCCCCCGTCGCGTATCAAGCGATAGCGCGCAGGGGGCGCCGAGGCCAGGTCGAAACCCTCCTTGAGAGCGGCCCGGACCTGACCGACGACGCCGGGCGGAGTCGTGTCGACGGCTTCGAAGTCCGGGGTGAACCCAGGCTCCGTCGGGGCGGACCCGGTTACCTCAGGGGTGTGTGGCTCGCTGACAGGCAGGACAACGGCGTGCAGCCCGGCGGCGTCCATGGCGTAGCGCGTCCGCAGCGGCTCGTGGCGAGCCACCAGGTGCCCCACCGCCCGGCGCAGCGTCAGTTCGCTGATGTCGGCGGATATCCACAGCATGACCGGCAGCAGGTATTCGCCGCTGCCGGGGTCCATTCGATCCTGCACCCAGAAACGCTCCTGGCCGGGGGAGAGCGGGATGCGGGCCCCCTCGGGCAGCGCCTCGATCGGCCGGGCCCGTACCGCCTCCACCAGCAACTGAGCCTGGGCCCGGGGAGTGGCATGAAGATGCAGCTCTCGAAACTCTGGCGCCACGCCCGAGGTCTCGGCCAGGACAGCGGCGAGCTTGGCTATGAGCAGGGAGTGCCCGCCGAGGCGGAAGAAGTCATCGTGGAGCGCGACCTGGTCGATGCCCAGCACTTCCCGCCAGGCCGCGAGTACCAGTGCCTGCTCGGCTGTCACCGGGCCGTCCGGGTCCGGGTCCGGGTCCGGGTCGCGGGCGGGCACCGCGGCCGCGGTCGTCGCCGAGCCGCTCGCCGACGGCTGTCCGGCCGGGGCCGGTTCCGGCAGCCGGGAGCGATCGATCTTGCCGCTGGTGAGAACGGGCAGCTCCACGGCAGTGGTGACGACCGACGGCACAAGAGAGGCGGGAAGCCGGCTGCGCAGAAAGGTCATCAGGCTGTCCGGCTCGTCACCGTCGGCGGTCACGATCCACGCACCGAGCCGGCGGTGGCCTCGTGAGTCGTCCAGCGGAGCGACCGCGGCCGCGACCACTTGAGGGTGGCGTTCCAGCACCGACTCGACGTCGCCGGGTTCGATTCGCACGCCGTTGATCTTCATCTGGGCGTCCACCCGCCCGGCGAACGTCAGTGAGCCGTCCGCGGCTTGACGCACCAGATCGCCGGTGCGGTACATCCGGGCACCGGGCAGTCCCAGGGGGTCGGGGAGGAACCGTTCGGCGGTCCGGGCCGGGTCCTTGTCGTAGCCACGCGCGACACCGGCACCGCCCACGTACAGCTCGAACAGCGTGTCGGCAGGGTGTGGCGCACCAAGCTCCCGGGTCTCGCCGGGCTCGGTCCCGGCGGGGATCAACCGTACGTGCACGTTGTCGATCGGGTGGCCTATCGGCATCGGCCCGGTCCTCTGCTCGGGCCCACACCGGGCTGCTGTGACATCGATCGTGCACTCCGTGGGCCCGTATGCGTTCCAGATCTCGACGTCCATACGTGTGCGGACCTGCTGGAACAGTTCGGCGTGGAGCGGTTCGCCGGCGCTGATCACGACGCGCAGCGTGTGACAGTCCTCCAGACCAGGTTCCACCGCCAGCAGACGCAGCATGGAAGGAACCACCTGGACCACCGTCGCGCCGGTCTCGGCAAGGGACGCCACCAATGCGGCGGCGTCCTGCCCGGCGTCCGGACGACCGAACACCACTGGCGCACCGGTGACGAGCGGAGTCATGATCTCGCTGACCGCGGGGTCGAAGGTGAGCGGAGTCTTCTGCAGGAATCGATCCTCCGCCGTCATGCCGAACGCCCGGATTCCCCACCGCACGCGGTTGGCGATCGCCGCGTGCTCGACGACGACCCTCTTGGGTGTACCGGTCGAGCCGGAGGTGAACATCATGTACGCGGCGCTGCGGGGCGGGGTGCTGCCGGCGGAAGCGCCGGCCGCAGTCGCGGCGCCCGGCACCGGGTTCGGCGCGTCGACCCGTATGACCGGGAGCTGCGCCCCAAAGGCCGCGACGGCCGACCGACTGTCGGTCAGCAAGGCCGAGAGGCCGGCCAGTTCAATCAGCCAGGCCTGGCGTTCCACAGGTGCGAGCGGGTCGACCGGCACATAACAGGCACCCGCCATCCACGACCCCACCAGTGCGGTGACCAGTCCGGGACCCGGGGCCATCAGAATGCCGACCGTCGACTCGGTGCCGAGGCCGGTCGCGCGCAGGGCGGCTGCCACCTGCCTCGCCCGGGCCGCCAGCTCGCGATAGCTGACGACTCGGTCCCCGGCGATCACGGCGGGGGAGTCGGGATATCGCCGGATCGAGTCCAGGATGAGTTCCGGCAGCATGACGGGCATGTGCTACCTCCCCGGGGAGGACGCGGACGAGGCCGGGCCCTCCGTGTCGCGGACGCTGAGCGGACGCAGGTCTCGCCACACCGAGGCGATCCTGGTGAGGCAGGCCTGTTTGGTGCCTGTGTAGCCCTCGCGCTGCCAGCCGGCCGGCGGCTCGCGGTGGGCCGACCACACGGAGTACTGCTGCTCCTGGTTGAACACCACCTGGTAGAGCGGTTCCGTGAGGGCTTCGTACGCGGACGGGTTCTCGTTCACCGTGCTCCCTTCACTGGCGTCCTCGTTCATCGGTCCTGACGGCCGGCACCGCGGCGGGGCTGCCGTGCCGAGGCCCGGCAGGATGGCCTCCAGCGCGTCTCTGTCGACCTTGCCGTTGGCCGTCAGTGGAAGGGCGTCCACCACCACCAGGTCGGACGGAAGCATGTAGTCCGGGAGTTCGCGGGAGAGTTGGGCCCGTACGTCCGCCGAGTCCGGCGCGTGATCCGGCAGCGGGACGACGAAGGCGGCCAAACGAGCCGGCTGTCCGACCGCTGTCACGACCGCGTCGGCGATCCCCGGTGTGCGGCGCAAGGTCTCACGTACCTCCCCCACCTCGATCCGGTAGCCGCGGATCTTCACCTGGTGGTCGGCGCGGCCGAGGAAGTCCAGCTCACCCGAGTCCGTCCAGCGCGCGCGATCGCCGGTCCGGTACAGCCGCGACCCGTCGGCGCCGTACGGGTCGGGCAGGAAGCGCTCCGCCGTGAGCGAGGGGTCGCCCAGATATCCGTACGCGACACCCGCACCGCCGACGTGCACTTCACCTGGAACGCCGACAGGAACCGGCTCAAGCAGCTCGTCGAGCACATACATCGTCGTATTCGGAATGGGCCGGCCCAGGGGTATCAGACCGTTCGGGTCGGGATCGTCCACCGGCCGGCCCGAGTTTCCCACCGTGATCTCGGTCGGGCCGTACTCGGTCGCCACGGGGGTCCCCCCGGGCCCGGCGAGGTCGATCCAACGCCGAGCCAGTTCGCCGGTGAAGGCGTCCCCGGCCGCGATCAACACACCGGCCAGGTCGTGCGCCTCCGCCTGATCCAGCTCCAGGCTCAGCATGTTGAGGTGTCCGGGGGTGCACTTGACGAAGCTGTACGGGCCGTTGGCCGTGAGGATCGCGCCCAGGTCAGCGGGGTCGAGCGGGTCGGGCAGCAGGTGCACCGCCTGTCCGACCATGAGCGGCGCGAACAGACTGGGCACACCGAGGTCGAAGCCGATGGAACTGAAGAAGGGCGAACCGCCGGACCCCCGGGAGGCATAACTCTCGGCCGTCCACAGCAGGTAGTTGACCAGACCCGCGTGGTGCACCAGCACACCCTTGGGACGACCGGTGGATCCGGAGGTGTACATCACGTACGCCGGGCCCCCCGGGCCCGGCCGCACCGCGGGGCCGGCGGATCCCGCGGTTCCGTACGAACGTCGCCGGTCCGGCGACAGTACGGTTTCGAGCGTAAGGGTTTTCACGCCTTCGGCGCCGTCCCACATCGGCAGACCGCCGGTCGACGCGATCACGTGCCGGCATCGGGCGGCGGCGACCATCGCGTGCAGTCGGGCGGCGGGCAGGCCGACGTCCAGTGGCAGATAGGGTGCGCCTGTCTTCCACACGCCGAACAGCACCGGCAGCAGGCCGGGCCCGCTGCGCAGGGACACGCCCACCGGCAGTTCCCGGCCCGCCTCGAGCTCTGTCAGCGACTCGGCGACGAGGTCGGATCGCTCGTCCAGTTCCCGGTAGGTGAGGACCGTGTCGCCGCACCGTACCGCCACGGCGTCAGGGCTTTGTCGCGCCTGGGCCTGGAACAGGTCGAGGACCGTTTCTCCTGACCGCTCCACACGGCGGCCGGAGCTCCACCGCCCGAGTACCGCTCGCCGTTCTGCGTCCGGCAGGCAGGCCGCGCTCGCGTCCCCGTCCGGATCATCCGCGGCCGCCGCCATCGCGCACCGATAGAGGTCGACGAGCCTGCCGAACGCGCCGGGGGACAGCACACGGCTGTCCGCGGACAACAGCAGCCCGTCCTTCCGTACTGAGACCACCAGCCCGTACCCGGGCTCAGGCGTACCTACGACGTCCTGGGCCGAAGCGGCAGCGGAACAGACGGATGCGGGACGTCCCTCGATATCGAAGAGAACGCCCACTCGTGAGTTCTCCGGCGCCGGACCGGCGGCCGTCAACTCGACCGGACGGTCCGAGGCGCCGTCGGGACCGCCCAGCAAGGCGCCCGACGCCGAGGTGAGTTCGCGCCACGTGCGCGCCGGCCGCAGATCCACCTCCATCTCGCGCTCCGTACCGCCGGCCGTCCGGATGGCGGTACGGAACCTGCGGTCCTCCCACAGCGTGCCCAGGACCTTGACGTGCACCGCGAACAGCGCCGACAGGGGTGCGTCCTGCTCCGTACGGCCTTCGCCGATGCCGATGCCGACGCCGACGCCGACCAGCCGGTCTGCCGACAGTGTCGCCTCGAGCCGCTTGCCCGCGTCCGCGGAGTCCACCGGCCGCCAGGCCGTCGGCAAGGACACCACCTGAGACCGGGTCACTCCTGAAGCCCCGCGTCAATCAGCTCAGCGAGCAGCTCGCCCACCAGCGCACCCGCGTGCTGAAGCAGGTAGTGCGGAGCGTCCAGCATGTGCACCGAGAAGCCGGCGGTCGTCTCCGCGGCCCAGGCCCTGAGTGCTTGCTCCGAGACGAACCGATCCTGCCGTCCGCCGAGGACCGCGAGGGGGGTCGTGAGCGGCGGTCCGGGCGAGTACCGCAGCCGCTCGACCACGCGGTAGTCCGCACGCATCACTCGTTCGAGCATCGTCATGAGATCCGGGTCGGCAAGCACTTGGGGCGCCATCCCGCCATAACCCACCACCCGGGCCAGCAACTCCTCCCGGGGCAGCTTGTGCAGCGGATCGGTGACGCGCCGCACCGAGGGCCCCTCCGCGGACGAGACGACCACCAGGGCCGGCTTCGGGCCACCCGAGCGCTGCAGCCGACGGGCGCATTCATACGCCAGCACACTGCCGGAACAGTGGCCGAGCAGCACGAACGGCCGGTCGAGCAGAGGGAGCATCGCGGCAAGCGTCGCGTCAACCGCCTGCCGGGGTTCGTCCAGCAGCGGCTCCCGCAAACGGTTCTCGCGTCCGGGGAACCGGACGGTGCACAGCTCCACTCCGGCGGGGAGCAGGTCCGCCCAGGCGTTGAACGCCGCACCGCCGGCGCCGACGTGTGGAAAGCACACCAGCCGCAGCGACGGATCGGGGATCGCCCGCGGTCGTGCGAACCAGCGGCGCACCGTACTCGAACCGACCGAGGCAGCGTCGGACGCGGCCCGTCCGACTGATGACGGAACGGAGTTCACGATGCGCACTCCTTCCGCAGCGCCTCAGCGAGACCGGGGTCACGCAGCGCACCCGACGGCGACTCCAGCTCGTTGTCCAACGGGGACACCACCGAAGAGGCCAATCCGGCGCCCCACGCCTCGCCGGCCACCGCCAGGCCCGCGCGGTCCACGGCCAGCAGCGCCGGTCCGTCGAAGCCGTCGAAGCCGTCGAGCCGATGCTCTGCGACGGCGGACGTGAGCTTGACCCAGGTCGCTTGCCGGTGAACCAGATCCTCGGGTGAATCGACGTCCTCGAACCAGCCGGCCGCGTGCGCCTGCAGGAGCAGATCGCTCGCGTCAGCACTGTCCCCCAGCCCGAACCGGGCACCGAGCACCGCGACCCGCCGGCGCAACAAGGCGGCGGTGTCCGGCACCGCGACTCCCGGCATCGCGGGCGACAGCAGCGCGAGCAGTTCGACCTGCCTCCCTGCCCCCCGGAGCGCCCGGGCCACCTCGTAGGCGAACACCGCACCGAGGCCGAACCCCGCTATCGACACCGCCCCGCCCGACTGCTCCGTGCGCAGCGCCTCGGCGAGGACGCGCGAGGAGCGGACGATGCCCGTGCTGTCCGTCACCGAACCGTCGAGGCCAGGCAGGCCAAGGCTGCGGACCGGACGTCCGAGTCTCCAACGAAGCAGCGCCGCTTGCTCGGCCACGCGGTGGCTGTCCGAGTGGACCACGAACAGCGGGCTTCGAGATTCCTCATTGCCGGTCCGCGCGGCCACGGCGCTGTCTTGTCCGGCAGACGCAGACGCAGACGCAGACGCAGACGCAGACGCAGACGCAGGCGCAGGCGCAGGGCCCGGCCGCGCCATGTCTGTCGCCGCGCTCACCAGGGCATGCAGCCGTTCCGGAGCGCGGTCGGCGGATCGCAAGGTGACCGACTCCGCCAGCCGCGCCGGCGTCGGGTGACGAAGCGCCTGCGACGCTCGCAGCTCCAGCCCGCGCTTGCGCGCCTGAAGCACGATCTCGAGGACGGACAGTGAGTCGCCGCCGAGTTCGAAGAAGTCGTCGTCGGGGTCGGCGGGGCGGCCGAAATGCTCCCGCCACAGCGCGCACAGCATGGACTCGATGACGTGTGTAGGCATGCGCTTCGGCAACTCGCCGACTGCACTGGTCACTTCGATCATTCTCCCGCCGTCGGTCAGCCGCGCAGCCTCACCGCTTGCCCCGTCAGGCCCGCGACACCCACGGCGTACGGCGGAGCACCGGACGGCAAATCTTGCTTCCACGCCGCTGCGCGGGCCAGGCATCGGGGCGGCAAATTGTGCGCGTCGAGTTGCCGATCGGGCGGTGTTCCCCCACGAATGCGCAGGTCACGGGCTCCTCGTGTCGGTCCTCAACAGATCGACACGAGGGAGAGCGTCACAGGCGTTCAACACGCTCAACATGGCGGCAGGCAGAACGCCTGTCTTCTGTGCGCTCCAGCATGTGTGATGGAGATGTTTCCAGTACTGCTCCACCAGCCGCCAGGGAGCGCGGGGGCAGACGATGTGTGGCGCGAGCGTCACGCCACACCACTGGCAGGCCGCACCGCACGGCCACCACAGGCAGACACCGACTGCGCCCGGACGAGGGCGCGTCCGGGTACGCCCTCGCACGCCCTGAACGGTCCGGGCGGAGCAGCCCTCCTGCCTGACGGGTGGTGCGGATGGGTTGTCTGCCGCTCTGGCAGGCCCGTCGGCAGGAAAGGCGGGGGACCAACGCCCCGCCTGCCGTTCATGACCGAGAACCTGCCGGACCGGCGGTCTTTCCCCCGCCGACCGACTGCCTCAACGCCGGAACATCCACGAGAGCTGATTGATATGAAAGCCTCAACGGAACCTGCCTCAACGGAACCTGCCTCAAAGGAAGTTCTGCCGGAACTGATTGCGGATACCGCTCTCCCGACGGACATCGACGCTGCCGGATTGCCGGACGTCGACCCCGGCCCGCCACGCTCCGTGCTGCTCACCGGTGCCACCGGATATCTCGGCGGCTCTCTTCTCGCCGACCTTCTGGTGCGCACTCCGGCGCATGTCCACTGCCTGGTACGGCAGCGGCCGGGGCGTGACGCACATGCGGAGCTGGCCGCGACCGTGACCGCACTGGGTGTGGACCGCGCGCAGCTCGGGCGGATCCACATCGTGGACGGCTCGCTGGCCAGACCCCGCTTGGGGATGGACCCGGCCACCTACGAGCGACTCGCCCAAGAGGTGGACGCGGTCTACCACTGCGGCGCCTGGGTGAACCTCGTTGTGGACTACTCCTATCTGCGGGGCAGCAATGTCGGCGGGACGGTCGAGGTACTGCGCTTCGCCACCCACGTACGCCGGATCCCGGTCCACCACGTCTCCACACTCACGGTACTGACGAACGCCTTCCGCACCGGCGACAGCGCGGTCGGCGAGGACCGGCAGCTTCCCCCTCCCGTGAGCGTGGGCTACTGCCAGAGCAAGTGGGTGGCCGAGCACCTGGTGGCCCGCGCCGCGCAACGCGGAACGCCGGTGACGGTGCACCGCCCCGCGGTCGTCCTTCCGGACAGCCGCACCGGCCGTTCCGCCCCCGCAGACTGGTTCCTGCTGCTGACCGCAGCCAGCATCCGGGTCGGGTGCAGCCCCGACTACGCCTTCCAACTGCCGGTGGGCACAGTGGACTACACCAGCCGCTGCATCGTGGACCTGTCCCTGGATCCGGCGGCGGCGGGGCACGCCTTCCATGTCGTGGACCCGCAACCGATGCCGCTGGGCGAGTACTTCCGACGGGTCGCGGCCTGCGGGCAGCCGCTCCCCGCGGTGCCCTACGAGCACTGGCTCAAGTCCGTGCGGCACGTCGGACAGGACCTGCCCGTGGGCACGCTCCAACTCGCGGAGAACCTGCCTCACATCCTGCCCGGCAGCCAGGGAACGGCCCACGCGGCCACCGACAACCTCGTCCGCCTGCTCGGCAGCCGCCTTCGGCCGCCGACGCTCGACCAGGACTACTTTCGCCTTCTGCTCGCCCAACTGCCCTCAGGGGACCGGGTATGACGACCACCGCGTACCTCTTCCCCGGCCAGGGCGTCCAGCGTCCCGGAATGGGAGAGGGACTGTTCCAGCGCTTCCCCGACCTGGTCGCCGAGGCCGACGCCCTGCTGGGCTACTCGGTCGAACGATTGTGTCTGGATCCCGCGGGCGACCGGCTCACCCAGACCCTCTACTCCCAGCCCGCGGTCTACCTGGTCAATGCCCTCGGGTACCGCGCCAGGCTGGCCGACGGCACCCCTGCGCCCGATGTCGTCCTGGGCCACAGCCTGGGCGAGTACAACGCGCTGGAAGCGGCCGGAGTGGTCGACTTCACCGTCGGCATGGCCCTGGTGCAGGCCCGGGCGCGGGCCACCGCCGATGTCGCCGGAGCGATGCTCGCCGTCCTCGGCCTCACCCGCACCCGCATCAGCGGTGTTCTGGAGCAGGCGAACCTGTCCGGCGTCGAGACCGTCAACCTGAACAGCGACCTGCAGACCGTCCTGGCCGGCCCCACCGGCGAGATCGCCGCCGCCCGCCCGCTGCTGCGCGCCGCCGGCGCCAAGCTGGCGGTACGGCTCAATGTCAGCGGCCCGTTCCACTCCCGCCTCATGACCCCGTGCGTGCCCGCGTTCGCGGCCGCGGTGCCGTACGCGCTCCTGCGTCCCCCGCGGATTCCGGTGATCGCCAACACCACGGCCAGGCCGCACACCGTGGGACGGACAGGTCAGCTGCTGGTCCAGCACCTGACCCGTCCGGTGCGCTGGCAGGAAAGCGTCGAATGGCTGCTGGACACCTACCACCGCGTCGACTTCGTCGAGGTCGGCAACGCCGACATCCTGCTCACCCTCGTCCGCCACATCGAGCGCGACCGCAACTGCCGCCTCACCGAGCTCACCGAAGGACCCGCCATGCCCCGCCTCACCCTGGACGACCTGTCCGCGTTCCTGAACGAATCCACCGACGACGACATCCTCGTACACCTCACCGAGGCCGACCTGGACACCGCGTTCGCCGGCCTGGGTGTCGACTCGCTGTCGATCGTCGAGCTCTCCTCGCGCCTGGGGACGGCCTTCGGCATGCCGGAACCCGACGACGTCCTGGAAGACCTGCGCACCCCCCGCCGGTCCCTGGACTTCGTCAACCGACGCCCCTTCGACGGGTTCGCCAAGAAGGCGTCATGACCGGTCCCCCCACCCGGCGCGGCGTCATCCGACGTCCCGCGCTGGGCCGCCCCGCCCGGATGACCGGTGTCGGCGCCTACCGCCCCGCCCACACCGAGACCAGCGACGATCTCGGCCGACGCCTGGGTCTGGAGCCGGGCTGGATCCGGTCGCGTACAGGCATCGAGCGGCGCGGGCGCGCACAAGAGCACGAGACCCTGATGTGGATGGCGACCGAGGCCTCCCGCAAAGCCCTCGCCCAGGCCGGACTGGACCCGGCCGAGCTGGACTGCGTGGTGTTCTCCAGCTTCACCGACACCCGACAGGTGCCCGGGCTGGCACCGGCCGTCGGCCGCGAACTGGGCGCCCTCAGCGCCGGTGCCATCGACCTCAACGCCACGTGTGCGGGCTCCACTTACGGCCTGCTCATGGCGGCCGGCCAGATCGCCCTGGGCAACGCCGACCACGTGCTGGTCGTCGCCTCCGAACGCCTGAGCGACATCGTGGACCCCAACGACCGCAACACCGCTGCCGTCTTCGCCGACGGCGCCGGAGCCATGATCGTCAGCGCCGGGGACGCCCCCGGCTTCGGCCGCGTCGCCTGGGGCAGCGACGGCACCGCGGAGGACCTGCTCATCCTCCAACCGCGATGGTCCCGCACCCCCGGCCACGACCCCGCCACCCGCCCCGGACTGCGAATGGACGGCCCCGGGCTCGCCCGCTGGTTCGGCAGCCACATGGCGCCCATCGCCGGACAGGCCCTCGAAAAGGCCGGTACGACCTGGGACGACATCGACGCGTTTATCCCGCACCAGGGCAACCTGCGCCTCACCCGACGCATCCTCGCCGAACTACGGCCCCCGCCCCACGTCGCCGTCGCCGAGGCGATCATCACCGACGGGAACACCGGCTCGGCCTCCATCCCCCTGGCCATCGAGCACCTGCTCTCCACCGGCCGGGCCCCCTCGGGCGGCCTCGCCCTGCTCCTCGGCTACGGCGTGGGCATCACCTGGGCCGCCCAAGTCGTCCGACTGCCTTGAGCGTCGCCCTGGTCACCGGTGGCCCCCACGGCACAGGCCTCGCCACCGCCACCACCCTCCAGGACACCGGACACACCGTCGCGATCACCCACCGCGGCGGGGAGCCTTCGCCCGAGCACGACGGCGTGCCCTGCGGCATCACCGACCCCCGACCCCGCGCGGATCGACGAGGCGTTCAGCAAGGTCGAGGCGGCCCTGGGCACCGTACGGGTCCTGGTGGCCAACGCCGGGTTGACCGGCCTGGCCCGCTCCGTGGCCCGCCAGTTCGCCCCCCGCCGTGACCGTGAACGTCGTGGCACCCGGCCCGGTCGAGACGCCGATGCTCACCGACCTCACCGGTGCCCAGCGTGACGCACTCCTGCGGGCCCCCTGGGACGTCACGCCACCGCCGAGGAGGTCGCCGCCACGGTCGCCTTCCTGGCCGGTCCGGGCGCCGCCGCCATTACCGGCGCCGTGATCGCCGTCGACGGCGGACACGGCATGGGGAACTGACGCCCCCACCACGAACGGGCACTGACACCCCCAACCGGGGTTGTCACGACCCGATCCATCGCCTTCAACACCGCGCGGATTGCCCAACTGGAGGGCGCCCAGGTGGTCCTCACCGGCTACGGCCGGATGAGCCGGGTCGAGAGGGCAGCCGCCGCCCTCCCCACGGTGCCGCCTGTGGGCGGAACTCGATGTGTGCGACCCGCCACGTGGCCACGCTCGCGACCGGCTTGCCCCGCACCTGACCGGCATCGACGGAGTGCTGCACGCGATCACCCACGCTCCACCGGCGGCGCTCGGCGGCGACAACCTGCACACGTCCTGGCCGGAAGTGGCGCAGGCGCCGCCGCAGGGGCAGAGGTGGCCCGACGAGAGAACCGGGGCCCGCGGATACACGTGAAGCCCAACTCGCTCCGCACCGGGGCGGAACCTCAGGAACAGCCCCTTCACATCCCAAGGAGGGCGAGCCACATGACCGCTGCCGCCGGATCACAGACGGCCGGGCGGTTCCATGGCGCCAATCTCATGAGACAACACATCTAGCTCTGGAGCCGCGGCCTGTGCCGCCCGTACGGGCGGCGGACGACCAGTTTGGAGTGTGCAGTCGAGGGCTGCCACCCTCAGAGCGCCGAGGCAGCCCGCCGCCGAGAAGTGGACGCCATGCTGCTCCGCATCTCAGGCATTCTGGCCGACACGGTTGAGCCGCTGCTGCGCGTAGAGGAACAGACGGTTGACGTACTGGCGGAAAAGTTCGGGGTTCGCGCAGCACACTCACCGCTGGGGGCCGTCTGGGGCCCGACCATTCTCGGTCGCATCAAGGGGCAGGGCTGCTGATGACTTCCGTCAACTCCTCAGCGGCCTCTGGGGCCAGACGGTAGAACCCCTGAAGGCTGACCGAGTTCTCGAGGCGGCCATCCACCACGTACTTCAGGCCGCGGGTCTGACCTCGGCGGTTTCGCCAGGTAAGCCTCGCGAGCAGTTCACCGGGGATGGTCACATCGAACCGTACGGGCGTCGCGTCCACATGCACCGCCTCGGCGCCGCAGCCGCCGGCGCCGAGCATCGACCAGTCGCCGTGCCCGGGATACGCAGGGTCCTCCCAGGTTGCGGGGGCCGTGCCGCAGCAGTCGCGTCGCTCCACGTCGATCACTCGCATCCGACTCACCACGAACACCTCGCGCTGGTTGACGTGCAGCGCGTACACCCCGTCCCCAGCACGTGCACCTGTCCACGCCGGCAGGGAGGAGTGAGCGCCGCTGAAGGCGACCGGTGGTCGCTCGCCGACCCGGCCCGCCCTGCGCAGCGCGCGGCAGGTGTCATGGGTCCACAAGACGGTGAAGGCATCAGACATGCCGCGATCCTATGAACGGGGACTGACAAGCCCCTCGGCAGACAGCGCTCACGGAGCCTTCCGCGGAACTGGCATCGCTCTGGACTTGAAACGCACGCGCCGTTTGTGGTGTGCGAGTTCGTCGAGCTGCCCGGCACGATCGCGGCCGTGCGCGCCACCATGGACGAGGACAGGACCGCCGAACTCGACCGGGAGATCGAGGTGCTCGGCCCCTGCAGCCTCCGCGCCTCCACCCCGGTCGACGGCGGCCTGCGTCCGCTGTGCGACCCGGGTGCGGGCGGTCTCGACGAGGACGGAGAGAAATGAGGGCGGCCAACGGGTTCAGCAGGTGGGCCCGGTCAGCCGTACATCGCCACGCGGTGCAGAGTTGCAAGCGCGTCGTCGACGGGGTGGGGCTGCGGCCTGCCGGAGGAGTCGAGCCTGTTCCACCTCTGCAGGTTCACCGCGAGGGACATCTGCCGCTTGCCGTCGGCACGGGTCATGGCCAGCGCTCCACCACCCCAGACCGTGCCGCCATGGCCCCAGAAGATGCCCTGACCGGGACCCGCCATCGGGTGCAGGCCGAGGCCGTAGTCGATCGTCTTTCCCTCTTGGGAGATGACCGGGACGGTGCGTCGCATCTGCGCCAGCGACGACGGACTGACGATCTCTCCGGCCAGCAGCAGGCCGAAGAAGCGGTTGAGGTCCGCGACGGTCGATATCAGCGAGGCTGACGGCCCCACCCATGACATGTCGAAGACGCTGTAGTCGCGCGGTGGGTCGATCATGCCGAACCACGCCTCGTAGAGCTGCGAGTGGGGTCCGTCGACGTACGGTCCGGCGGGGAGTTCGGTGTCCCGCAGCCCGGCGCGCTCGATGACGTTCCGGGTGATGCACCGCTCGGCCGTGGTGCCGGTCACCTGTTCCAGAAGTTCGCCGAGGAGCAGGTAGTTGGTGTTGGAGTACACCCCCGGAGCACCGCCCGGAGTGCCGACGGCGGGTGCGGTGACCCCCATCTCGATCAGTTCGGCGGGGTCGAACCGCGTGAGCCGGTGGTCGTCCAGGCTCTGGGGCCCTGTGGCCGCCAGGGCGGGGAACGCTCTGAGGGAGGGGTAGGCGTACGGGAGATACTCGGCGAGGCCGCTGGTGTGGTTGATCAGCATCCGGACCGTGATCGCGGCACCGCGTTCTCCGGGAACCAGCTTCGGAAGGTACCGGCCGATCGGTGTGTCGAGACCGATCTGACCGCTCTCGACCTGCTGCAGAACCGCGGCAGCGGTGAAGGTCTTGGTGATGCTGCCGACCCGGTGCCGCATGTCGGCGGTGACGGGGCGGCCGGTGACGACATCGGCGACCCCGGCGGCGCCGCGCCAGACCTGGTCGCCGTCTCGTACCTCGGCGAACAGGCCCGGCATCCCGGCGCGGTGGACGTTCTCAACGGCGGCGTTCATTGCCGCGCAATCCAGTGAGCTCTGCACGTCATAAGTCCTTTCGTCTTCCGTCTTCCCCGGGTGGGCTCCGCAACGGTCGCTGACCCGGGCAACAGGGCACGAGCGGCGTGACGAGGGGTCCGGCACGCCCATGTCCTCATTATGCACGCGGTGCGTGCAACACCAAGTGCATAGGTTAGGCTGAGATCCGGCGAGAGGAGCGAGATGGCAGGCCGAAGGCGTTGGGCAACCGAAGAGATCCTGGACACGGCGGCGGAACTGCTGCGCACGAGCGACGCGGATTCGTTCAGCGTGCGCAAGCTGGCCGCGGTCCTCGGGACCGATTCCTCCAGCCTCTACCGGCACTTCCGCAGCAAGACCGAGCTGCTGCGCGCGGTCGCCGACCGGATCCTCCTGGCCGCGATGGACGGCTACCGCCCCGAGGGCGACTGGAAGCAGCGCATCACATCCCTGGCCCTGCGCGTGAGAGAGGCCTTCGGTCAGCAGCCCCAACTTGCCGCGGTCTGGGGACGCTACGCGTCCAGCGGCACCGGTTCCCGGATGGTCATGGAAGAGGTGCTGCAGGCCCTGCGCGCGTCGGGGCTGCCCGACGAGGAGATCCCGGCGCGCTACCACCGGATCGCGGTCCTCATCGCCGCGTTGATCGCCTCCGAGGCCGGAGTCAGCACCGTCACCCCCGGCGAGTACGAGCAGGGTATGGAGCTGTTCCGCGTGGCGGTTCTGGGTGCCGACCCCGAACGCTTCCCGACCCTGGCCCACTTCGCCCGCGACGTCCGTCCCCTCGGGGTGGATCGCCGCGCGGCGTTCGAAGAGATCCTCGCCGCCCAACTCGCCCACATCGAGGCCGCAATCCAGCGAGACGCGTAGCGGCCACCATGCCCTGACCGGCCGGCAGCGAGCCCGTACCCCCGGCGAGGTACGGGCTCGACTCTTGTGTACGGGTCCCCTGAGCCGGCCTGACAGCGGTGATGGCCAGGGCGGCCGGGGCGCTGACGAAATACACGACGATCGCGCCGGCGGCCGGGCGAGCGACCTCGCGGCAGTCCCGCCCGCGCGCGGGCGCGGCGCGGTGGACCCATGGCCGTAGGGGTCCTTGACGATCGTGACGGTGATCTGCACCGGTAGCCTCCTGCCGGAATCCGGCTCACCATCCGGCGGGGACTGCCCCCAGGCCGGCCGAAGGCAGCAGCGAGTCCCCGGGGCTGGACATGAGGACGGCCCCGGCATGGACGGCCCCGGCACGGACGGCCGCGGCGGGCAGGCGCGCGCCGGCCCGGAGGTCACAGCATTCGGTCGACCAGCCCGTCGACGTAGTCCGGGGTGATCCCCATGCCGAACAAGACGCGGATGTACATCGGGGCCAGGATGTGGTCCAGCACGTCGAATGCGTCGGGTGCGTGTTCGCCACGTTCGCGGGCGCGATCGAGCATGGACTGCAGTTGCCGGGTGCGTTCGGTGCGGAGGTCGTCACGCGCCTGCAGGCCCGCCTGCTGACCGTTGCTCGACAGGGCGACGGCCAGGCGCACCACCGCCAGACCGTCGGGTCCGGTGATCTCGCGGGCCACGTTGGCCGCGTAAGTGCGCAGGTCGCCGGCCAGGCTCCCGGTGTCGGGCATCGGCGACTGCGCGTTGAGGCGGGTGAGCGCCACGTCGGTGAGCAGGGTTTCCAGGCTGCCCCACCGGCGGTAGATGCTGCTGTCGGCCACGCCCGCGCGGGCTGCGACCTCGCCGACGGTGAAGTTGCCGTAGCCGCGCTCGCTGATCAGGTCGGTGACGGCCTGGTGCACCTCCGCGCCGACGCGGGCACTGCGCCCGCCGGGCCGCCGGGCTCGCTGTCGCTCGTTCATGCCCCCACCTTAACGCAGTCGTGACTTGCGTTTGTGAGCCGACCCTCTTTACAGTCGCCTAACGCAGCCACTGACTGCTTTAAAACTCCCGGAGGCTGACCACGTCGGCCGCGGAGAGGCGCAATCAACGATTGTGAGGAATCCCCATGGCTGCATCGCCTGCGGCAGTAGGCAGTCGATCGAACCGGGCCGTGCTGCTCACGGTGACCTGCCTGGGCCAATTCATGGTCCTGCTCGACAACACGATTGTTGGAGCGGCGCTGCCCGATATGCAGCACCGGCTGCACACTCAACTGACCGGTCTGCAATGGATCGTCGACGCGTACGTACTGCTGGTCGCCATGCTGCTGCTGTCCGGCGGTGTCTTCGCCGACCGGTTCGGCCGCAAGCGGGTGTACCTGATCGGCGTGGCGGTGTTCACCACCGCGTCGGTGCTGTGCAGCCTCGCGCCCTCCGTCGGCTGGCTGGTCGCCGGCCGGGTGCTGCAGGGCATCGGGGCCGCGGCGCTGAGCCCTGCCTCGCTCGCCCTGCTCGCCGCCGCCTATCCCGTGCCGCAGGAACGAATCAAGGCGATCGGGCTGTGGGCCGGATTCAGCGGAATCGGTCTGGCCGCGGGCCCCGTGGCCGGCGGCGTGCTGACAGATGCCTTCGGCTGGCCCGCCATCTTCCTGGTCAATCTGCCCATCGGCGTGGTCCTTCTGCTGGTCGGTCTGCGCAGCCTTGAAGAGGCCCGCAATCCGAGCGCCCCCGCGATCGATGTCCCGGGAACGGTGCTGTCCGTTCTGGGGGTGGGGGCGCTGGCCTACGGGCTGATCGAGGGTGGTGCCCGCGGGTGGACGTCGCCGGTGATCCTGGGCAGCTTCGCCGCCGCGGTGATCCTCCTCGCCGCATTCGTCGCCGTCGAAGCGCGTCGTTCCGCTCCGATGCTGCCGCTGGGGCTGTTCCGGCAGCGGCTGTTCACCGTGTCCAACACCGCCATGGTCGTGGTGGGATTCGCGCTCATGGGTTCGTCGTTCTTCTTCTCCCAGTTCTTCGTGTACGTCCAGGGCAGCTCGATCCTGCGTGCCGGCCTGCAGACCCTGCCGGCATCCGTCGCCATGGTGATCGTCAGCCCGTACGCGGGCCGGCTCGCCGCCCGGTACGGCTTCCGAATCGTTGTTACCGCCGGCCTGGCCCTGGCCGGCCTGGGACTGCTGGCGCTCGGCATGGTGCACGCCGACACCGGCTACGGGAACGTGTGGTGGCGGCTCGGAGTCATCGGCATCGGCTTCGCCCTGACGATGTCCCCACTCACGGGAGCCGCCATCCAAGCGGTCGGCCCGCAGGAAGGCGGCCTCGCGTCAGGCATCAGCAGCACCACCCGGCAGATCGGCGCGGTGCTCGGCGTGGCGGTACTCGGAGCCGTCGTCCGCACCCGGCAATCCGGCGGCGCCTCCTTCGAGACCGGCCTCAACAGCGCCTTCCTTGCTGCCGGCGCCGTCACTTTGGCCACCGCGGTGTTCACCGGCCTGTGGCTGGCGAGGTCCAAGCCCGCGGAAGGCTCCGGGGCGCCGCGACGTTCCACCGATCCAGGTGCGGTCATCACCTCGAACGAGGCATCCGCGAACAGCCGTTGACGGCGACACCGAGCTTGGCCGGGAGGCGTCCCGCCGGATCCGGGCAGGACGCGGGCACGTCTCCCTGGGTCGCCTCGCGCTACCGGGCCCGACCGGGCGCATCCGCCGCTTCGGCGAGAACTCCACCCCAGAACTCGGCGATGAACCGGCCTCCTACGACCCGCGCCCGGCTTCCGCGCTGCGGCACGGCGGAACCCGGGGCCCAGGCCATCCGCGCCCGGAAACGATCGAAGGGCCCGCGACCTTCATCCCTCCGCGGGATTCTGATCGTTCTCCTCTTGCGCCCGCGCCCAGGTGATCGCCCATTCGTCGAGCGGTTGGAGGGCGTAACCGAGTGCTGTCCCAAGCCGGGTGAGCTCGTAGCCATCGGCTGAGGGGGCGATGATCCCGCTCGACGTGAGTTCGCGAAGCCGCTGGTAGAGGACGCTGGATGACAGACCTGCGCACCGTGCCAGCAGCGCACGCGCACCGAGCGGACCCGCACGCAGCTCCCAGAGAATTCGCAGCGCCCACCGACGGCCGAAGAGATCCATCGCGGCCATGATCGGACGGCCGGTGGTCGATCCACGAACCGGGGCTCCTGGGCGCGGTGTCGACATGACCCTCCTTGTGTTTCGTTATTCGAAACACTAGCATCCGTCCCGTGTTTCTGATTTAGAAACAACCTCAACGGGAGCGCCGATGTCGCGAATAGCCCTGCTGGAACCGCCGTACACCGACCAGGCCGGCGCGCTGCTCGCGCGCATGATGCCGGGGGGCGTGCCGCCGATCGGGCTGTTCCGGATGTTCGCCAGAAACCTCCCGATGGCCGGCGCCATGCACGGATGGGGACGCTATGAGCTGGGCCGACAACTGACCCTGACCATGAGGGAACGCGAGATCGCCATCGCCCGGACATGCGTGCTGTGCGGCTGCGAGTACGAGTGGGGCGTGCACATGATGCTGTTCGCCGAACGGGTCGGGCTCTCCCGCGAGCAGGCGGCATCCCTGGTGCACGGCGGCCCCGCTGACGAGTGCTGGACGTCCGAGCGGGAACGGCTGCTCGTCCTCGCCGCCGACGCGCTGCACGAGCGTTCCGACATCGATGACGCGCTGTGGACTCGGCTCGTGTCGGTCTTCGACGAGCTCCAACTGCTCGATCTACTTCTGCTGTGCGGGTGGTACCACGCCGTCAGCTTCGCCGCGCGCGCCACGCGCTTGCCGCACGAGCCCGGCGCGCCTCGCTTCGCCGACTTCCTTTTCGACCACGTCACGACCGGGACCGACCGATGAGCACGACCCCGGAGCACTCCGAGGCGCGGCTGCTGGTCCCCTCCCTGATGTTCATCGCCCTGGTCGTGGCGGCGGTCGCCAGCCTCGGGACGCCGCTCATCACCAGCGTGGCGACCACGTTCGACGTCTCACTCGACAGCGCGCAGTGGACGCTGACCATCGCGCTGCTGAGCGGCGCCGTCGCTACGCCCGTCCTCGGCCGGCTCGGAGCCGGCCCACTCCGACGAGCCACGATTCTCGTCACGCTGGCGGTCGTCGTCGTCGGCAGTGCGCTCACCGTGCTGCCGCTGCCGTTCGCGTGGCTGCTAGTCGGTAGAGCGGCCCAAGGCGTCGGGCTCGGTCTGACGGCGCTGATGATGGGCGTGGCCCGTGACCATCTTCCCGAGGGGCGCGGCGCGGCCACGATCGCCCTGATCTCGGTGGTCTCGATCATCGGGGCCGGCGTCGGTTACCCGCTCGCCGGGCTGTTGGCCGAGTTCGGCGGGGTACGGGCCGCCTACGGCCTCGGTCTGTTCGTCACCGCTGTCGCTTTCCTGGCCGCGTGGCGCTCCATCCCCGTAGCTCCCGAGGGCCGCTCCGCTCACGTGGACGTAGTGGGCGCGCTCGTCCTGGCGGGTGGACTGTTCCTCGTCCTGTTCCTCGCAAGCGAGACGAGTCTATGGAGCCATCACCTCGCCGTGGCGGTGGTACTCGCCATCGTTGCCGTGCTCCTGCTCTACGTCTGGACCGTCTACGAGCTGCGCAGCAAGACGCCCCTGGTCGATGTCCGGGCGGTGCGGCACCCGGCGGTGGCCGGGGCGAATATCGCCATGTTCGTCGGCGGGATCGGTATGTACCTCCTGCTCACGCTCATCACCCGGTACGCGCAGACGCCGCACAGCGCCGGCTACGGCTTCGGGCTGACCACCTTCGTCGCCGGGCTGGTCCTTGTCCCCTTCTCTGTGCTGGGGTTCGTCGCCGGCAAGCTCACGCCTCGGGTTCGCGAACGGGTCGACGCCCCCTTCCTCTTGGCCGGCAGCGCCGTCGTCGTCGGTGGCGGGTTCGTCCTCTTCGCGGCGGCCCGGTCGAACCTGGCCGAACTGTTCGTAGCAATTGGCGTGCTGGGCTTCGGTGTCGGCAGCTTCTCGGCCGCCATGCCCGGCGTCATCCTGGCCGTCACCCCCAAGAGCGAGACGTCGAGTGCCATGAGCTTCAACTATGTCGTCCGTAGCGTCGGTTACTCCCTGGGCAGCGCCATAGGCGGCCTGGTCCTGGCCGCCGGCACGGACACCGGGCATCTCTTCCCGACCGACGGCGCCTACACCACGGCAGCGCTGGTGGGCATTGCCGCGATGGCGATCACGGCTATGGCCGGCCTCGCTCTCGCCCGCCAACGCTCGCCCGAGACCGACCCGACCGCAGCGCCGACCGGCCCGCCGAGCCAGGGCGGCCGGTCGATTCGATGACCGGCTCGCCGGAAGGGCGGCGGCCCGAACTTCGAGTTCGGCGGCGTGGACGATTCGAGCAGGTCGCGGTGGTGGTGGAAGCTGCGGTCTGCTCCGGCTTGCCGGGCGACGGCCGAGACGCTGATCGGGAGGCGGCCGGCCGGCCGGCCGGCACGCGCGCCCGCGCCGAAGAGCAGGCAAAGTCCAACTGACGCCCCCAAACCGGATAGTCACGGTCCGCCATCCTTGCGGCAGATGTGTCCGGGGCTGCGCGGCGTGCTATCGGCTCAGCTGCGAGCGCAGAGCGGTGATGAACCAACTGAAGACCGGCGCGAGGGTAGGCGGTACCGGCCAGCCCATCGCCGCAGGTCGGTGTTGTCGGTGCGTCCGAAAGTCTTGGCATAGAGACCGGTGAGGGAATCGACAACGGGCACCGCCCGGTCGGACGTCGGCTGGATTCCTGTTGCGAGAGCTTCGCCGACCTGTTCACGGACCGCTGTGGTCAGATCATGGTGCAGGCCGGTCGTGTCGCCCTGCGCCCGCTCCGCTGCCTGGTGTTCGGCCATCCCTGCGGACTGCGGCCCGGAAGCCCGTGTCCTGGCAGAGCTCTCCGAGTTCGACCCATGCCTCGACCTGTTCGGGGGACGGATCGTCGGGGAGTTGGGGCATGGCCGAACGCATCATGGCCACGAACTCCGGATTGGCGTCAAGGTCGCCGAAGGTGTCATCGATGAAGTCGTTGACCAGCCGCTGTCGTTCGCCGTCGGAGAGCTTGGCGAGTTTGTGCATGAGATCCAACTCCTCAGGTGTGGGGCCACGCTTGGCTACCGCTCTCAGCACGGATCGCCGCAGACGGAGCGTACGAATCTGCACGTCCAGGGCATCGGCATGCGCCGAAGCCACCTCGTCGATGTCGTAGAGCCGGTAGCCGGCCGGGCTTCGGTCGGTCGGCGGCACGATTCCCGCGTCGGAGTAGAACCGAATGGTCTTCACCGTCAACCCGGTTCGCCGGGCAAGGTCACCGATCGCGTACAGCGCGTTGCCGTTCATATGCTCCACCTTGCTGTCTCCCCCTACTGGAGACACAAGCGCTCAAGCCCTCCGGCTGACCGAACCGGGCCTTCGGGCCCGGTCGCAGGCGCGGGTCAGTTCGTTCAGGGTGGCGGGGCCGACGAGGGTTCGATCCGGCTGAACGGGTCGTGACCGCCAGCAAGCAGTGGACCGACAACGGCGCCGTCCACGAGACCCACTCGCCCAAAAGGCGGGCAGCCAAGGCCACGTGGGCGGTGCCCATCCCTCCGGCGCTCGTCCGCATGCCGCGTGAACACATACGACAGTTCGGCGTTGCACCGGATGGGCGGATCCTCCGCAACGCTGCGGGAAAGTACATCGATGCCTCTGCGTACGGCACCCAACTGCTCTGGATCACACCGAAGCTGATGGCGGCGGCCAACGAGCGGGTACCGGGCGCGAACGTCCGAGCCCCGCACACCCTGCCGCCCGCACCCGCGGTGGCCGGCCCCGGCACGGCCGCTGGCGGTGGCCGGAAGCGGCGGGGGAGTGGCGTTCGTCGCGCTGTCGGTGTCGGACGAGGTGCTGGTGCTGGATCTCGTGCGGGGCCGTGTCGCGGGGCGGGCAAGAGTCGGGTGGGCGCCGCGGGGAGTGGTGGTTGCGGGTACGCCGTATGTGCTGGTTTCCTGCGCCGGTTCGGACGCGGTGTCGGTCGTGGACGGTGAGGCCGGGCGGTAAGTGGCCCGGCTGGTCGTGGGCCGAGAGCCGGGTGCACTGACAGTTTCCGGCGACGGCAGGGTCGCCTTCATCTGTGAACGGGGCGCGGGCTCGGTCGCCGTACTTGACCTGACGGGGCTGTGGGAGGGACGCCCGGAGCCGGTGCGGGTGGTGTCGAGGACCGGCCTGGGTCTGCACGCGCAGCCGCACGGCCTGGTTGAGCGCGATGGTCAGCTGCTGGTCGCGTGCCGGCCCGAGCGGCGTGACGGTGATCCGCACCGACCCTCTCCGGCCGGGATCCGGCTGACCACGCGGGGGATTTGCCACCGGTCCGGCCGCAGCTCGCAGCCAGTCGCTCACCTCTCCCCAAGGGTGCGTCGGGCGCACGCGGTGACCATGGTGCGCAGATCACCCGTGCGGGCCATGAGTTCGCGCTGGATCCGTGCTCCGCTGCCGGTCTCCAGGAGCGTGGCCAGCGCTTCCTGCGCGGCCAGGGTGTCGTTGCTGTCCTCCAGAGCGTTCCGGACGTGTTCGAACAGGGCGCGCAGGACGGCCTCGGCGGGCGCGGGCTCCATGGTGAGGGGGTGAATCAGCTGGTCCTCCAGCCCCGACCGTGCGGAGCGCCAGGAGGCGAGCCGGAGCAGTTCCACCCGGTGCCGGGGCGGCGGTTCGCCCGCTTTCCACTGCCGGGAGGCGGTCTCCACCAGGGCGCGGACCAAGGTGGCCAGGAGCACAGTGGTGGAGGAGTCCAGGCAGACGTCGGCGACCCGGACCTCGACGGTGGGAAAGGAGTGGGAGAGCCGCGCGTCGAAGTAGATCATCCCCTCGTCCAGCAGGGCCCCGGTGCCGATCATCTCGCGTACCTGCTGGTGGTAGCGGTCGGCCGAGCCGAAGGGTTCGACCGGTCCCGCCGACGGCCACCTTCCCCACACCCGACTGCGGTAGCTGCTGTATTTGCTGTCCTGGCCCTGCCAGAAGGGCGAGTTCGAGCTGAGCGCGAGCAGTACGGCCAGCCAGGGGCGGATCCGGTCGAGGACCGCCACACCCTCCTCGTCGGACTCGACCGACACATGAACGTGGCAGCCGCAGGTGAGCTGCTCCTGGGTGGTCAGTCCGAAGTGCTCTGCCAGCCAGCGGTGCCTTTCGCCGAAGCCGATGGAAGGGCTGACGGGGAGCGGTGAGGTGGCGAGTGCGGCGACCGTCGCGCCCAGCCGTTCGGCGTGCCGGGCGGCCTCGGCCCGGCAGCGGTCGATCTCCTCCGCCAATTCGCCCATGTCGGTCTGGGGCCGGGTGGCGAACTCCAGCTGCTGGCGGTGCAGTTCCGCCTCGAACACCTCCTCCTCGCCGCCGGCCTCACGTGAGGCGGCCGCCAGCACAGCCGTCGCCAGCGCGCGTGGCTCACCACTCTCCCCGTCCACCAGGAGAAGCTCCTCCTCCACACCCACACTCCGCACCATCACTGCCCTTCCGCCACCGATCGCTGAGAGCCCCGGAGCGAGGAGATGCCCGCGCACGGCGAGGAGAAGCTGCCGGGGCTCACAACCCGAAGATCACTCTGGTCCTGCGGGTGCCCCACGCCCGCGCGTTGAAGCGCGATTCACCCCGCCGACGCCCGGCCCGGTTCACCGGTGGGCGCCCGCCGCGCGGGCGCGGTCACGGGCGCGGCGGACCCCCGGTTTCGGGCAGCAGCGGTTTGGCCTGCTGATTCGATGTTCAGAGACTGGTACTGACACCAGGCGCCGCACCGGCGGCCGCCGCGGTGAAGGACGGCACGGCATGAGCGCCGGGAACGAGGTGATGGCCACCCGGAGCGAGCAGAGTCCGGTCGACGGTGGCGACCGCTGCGTTGGGGCGTTGGAACCGGGTAGGCGTTTGCGCAGAAGGGGATAACGCGATCGGCGGTCGGCCCCTTCACGCTTGGCGGGTGCGGCACGCCTGAAGGGAGTGTCCGGTGGAAATGGCAGAAGGCCGTGGTGCGTGGATCCCGGAGGGGACGGCCGGAGTCGTGGTCGTCCTGCTCATCTTTGGCTTCATCCTCGGCATGTTCGCCTGGGGAATCTGGAACAAGTACGGCCGGGGGCAATGAGATGACCACTGTCCTGGGAGTGATCCTGATCGGCGTCGGCGTGGGTATCGGCGCAGTGGGCCGGCTGACTGCCCGCACCTACGGACGGAACTCCACCGGCCGCCGGATCGGGATCTGGTTGCTCTGCTTCGCCGCAGGAGTGGGAGTGGCCACAGCCGGCTTCGCCCTCATCTGACCGCTCGCCAAAGGCGGCCTGGTGCCACGCGCCATGTGACCCGACCCCTGGCCGCCGCCGGGCCTCGGTACGGACGGACCGGTGCCCGGCGGAACCGCGTGGCGCCAGCGCGCGAAGGTCGACGTCCTGGCCTCGGTGCTCACCGGGCCGTTGAAACGGCGCCTAGGGGGAGTGCGCCCATGAAGCGGGCGATGTCGACGTAGTAGGCGTAGTCGCCGTCGCGGGTCAGGTCGCGGAGCCGTGCGATACCGGCCGTCAGGTCCTCGTGTGCGCCTCGGACGGCATGGTGGAAGCACTCGGCCAGCTCAAGGGTGGCTTCCATGGAGGCCAGGCCGGCGACGCTGATCTCGGTGCGCAGCACGCTGAGGCGGTCCAGCAGGTTTCCGGTGGTGCCGGCGTCGCGGACGAGGCCGGCGATCTGAGTGGTGAGGTCGGTGGCGCGCAGATCAGGCCGGTCAGCAGCTGCTGGGCGAGTTCGATGTGGTCGTCGGCCCGGGCCGGGTCGGTGAAGGCCGGCACGAAAGCGCGCTGGGCCTGGCGGTGGCGCGTTCGCCCGCGACGCCGTTCCGTTCGGCTTCGGTGCGCGCCGCTTCGTACGAGGCCGCCGCCCTTCCCTGGGCAGGGAGACCACCAGGACCCTCTCAACGGAGCTCGATGCCGCGCCGAGTGCTCCCATCCCCCGGTCACCCCGGCCGAGTTGGCGACTACAGCCGCCACCTGGCTCCTATCTGTCCGCGTGTGACCATGTACACGAGTTGAGTACTGGTCCAAACTCTGCAGGCGGCGCGGTGGCGACCGGATTCGAACCCGTGGACAGACAGGAGCAGGCCCGCCCCTCTCCGTCGGTCGGCGTGAGGGGGCCTCCCCACGCCGATCGCAATGGGCCGCTCTGCCACACCACCGCAACCTGTGGGAAGGCGCGCCGACCCGCTCCGCTGAGCGTAGAGACATCGCCCTCCGCAGACGAACCGTTGTCCGAGACTGGAAGTCCTCCCGCCCTGGGCTCAGCCTTGGGTGTCCGCCTTCTCGGCCGGCTCCTGCTGATCGGCGGTTCCGGGATGCTGCTTGGCCGCCTTCTTCGTCGCCATAACGCTGGTGATCGTTGTGATGGCCAGCACGCCGCCGATGACGGCCAGGGAGACCGGAGTGGAGATCTCCGGCACATGCAGGCTCGTCGTCTCGTGGACACCGTGCAGGACCAGCTTCACGCCGATGAAGCCGAGGATGGCCGACAGCCCGTACGACAGGTGAACCAGCTTCTTCAGCAGCCCGACGATGAGGAAATACAGCTGCCGCAGACCCATCAGCGCGAAGGCGTTCGCCGTGAACACGATGTACGGGTCCTGGGTCAGGCCGAAGATCGCCGGGATCGAGTCCACCGCGAAGAGCAGATCCGTGATGCCGATCGCCACCATGACGATCAGCATCGGCGTGGCAAGCTTCTTGCCGTTCTCGCGAATGATCATCTTCGTGCCGTGCCACTGCCCGGTGGAAGGTACCCGTCGCTGAACGGCCTTGAGAAGACGACCCTCCTCCCAGTCGTCGTCCTCGTCCGCGCGCGCCTCCTGGATGAACTTCCAGGCGGTGTAGATGAGGAAGGCGCCGAAGACGTAGAAGACCCAGGCGAACTGGCTGATCGCGGCGGCGCCCAGGGCGATGAAGACCGCACGCAACACCAGCGCGAGCAGCACACCGATCAACAGCACACGCTGCTGGTAGATCAACGGGACCGAGAACTTCGCCATGATCAGCACGAACACGAACAGATTGTCGACGCTGAGCGACTTCTCGGTGATGTAGCCCGCGAAGAACTCACCGGACGCCTGCCCCTCACCCCAGAGGGCCAGTCCGGCACCGAAGAGCACGGCGAGGGTGAGCCAGACGATCGACCAGACACCCGCCTCCTTCATCGAAACTTCGTGTGGCTTGCGACCGCCGATGAAGAAGTCGGCCGCGATGAGTACCAGCAGCGTGGCGACTGTGAGTACCCACATGGTCGTTGAGGCGTCCAACTCTGTTCCCTCCCTGTGGCACGAACCGCCAACAGTACGGTCTTACCCAAGAGTTGGTAAAGTACGAGTAAAGCGGCGCGCGAGGTTCGCGATCTCCGCACGCACCGACGAGGTCGGGTGTTGTGCTGGGGGCGGGGTCCCGATGTTGAGTCCGTGGCGGGCCTTGCCGTCCCGCCGGCTCGTCATCATCGGCTCCACCAGGGCCCGTCGGGCGGACTCACCGGACACACCCGGGCCGTGACGTTCGACGCGGACACCGGCCGACCCTGCTGCAGCTTCTGCCCCTCCTGATCGGTCAGTCTGCGCGCACGGACGGGTTCAGCCACCGCGCCTCCAACGGTCGGATCGGACGTCACCCCACATCCAACCGCCGCGACCACCAAACCGGCGAACCTATGCGGTCACAGCACTAGCGGCGCCTGGGGTCATTCTCGAGTAGTTTCAGCGAATCGGCCAAACAGTGCATAGCATTCAAATCTCTTACTAGCAGAGCAAGTTGGGTGGCATGCGCGTTGCCGGGGAGAAGAGACCTTCCCCGCGGGCGCGGGGAGCGGCGGTGGAGATGCCTTGGGAGCTGCCTGTGGCTGGGGCCATCCCCCTGTGGGTGCTGGCACACCAGTTCGCGTCCCTCCCCGGCAACTGCTCGGGCTCCTCTGGCTTGTTCTCTTCGAGTTCGCCCTCAGGCCCAGACTGTTGAAGCCCGTGGTCGAGGTATGCCGTCTTGTGTGTTTTGGGCTACTGCTTCGACACTCAGAGAAGAGAGGCGGGGACGCCGCATCGGGTCGGTCGTCCTGCCCGGCCCGGGAAGGGGCGGCTCATGGAGGGTCGGACCAGCGCGAGGGAACTGTTGCGTGACCGATTACTGATGGTAGCCAACTCCCGGGCCTGGACGCCCGAACCGACGCCGTCGCTGAGTGCCCTACCCCGCGCCTGCAGCAGTCGTACGGCCTCGCGTGCCCGGCTCGGTCACCAGTGCGTAGAGGTTGCCGAAGATTCCAGGTGGTCGACGAGCCAGGCGGGGAGCCGGATGTTCGCATACACGCGGGCGAGGACTCCCGGCACCTCAGGCTCCCGTCGTAGGGGCGATGCAGGGTGGCGCACAATCGCTCCAGCTGTGCCATCACGGCGTGCGCGGTCGCGTCGTCGTGAGCGGTGACGTCCAGAACGACCAGGCCGGGCTCTGGAATCTGCGTTGCGTCGATACGGTCCATGCCCGGTCTGACGCGCACCGTTGGGGACGCGGCTGCGTTCGCGTTCGCGTTGAGTCTGCGGAACTGCTTCGACGGTGAAAGGCCGTGTGCGCGTCCGAGGATAGGCTTGCTGGACGAGTGATGGTGCGCCATCGTGGGAAGCGTTGGCCGGGCAGGTTGCCGAGGTTTCTCGGCGCCTCGCCAAACTTGAGGAGCGAGGACAGGGCGGCACGCGCGAGCCAGGAGCCGAAGACCCGACGACGACCGAGGCCCACTGGGCATTGCCGAAACCCCGCCAGCGGTTGCAGGCCGCGGCCCGAGGGGGGCGCTCGTCACGGGGTCTGTGGTGGGTCCGGATGGAAAACTGGTGGAGCGTCGGTGATCGGCTGTGCGCGGCTTCCGGCGGACGCCGGCCGGGCGCGCTGTGACGCTGGCGGGGATGGCGTCTGGACTGATGAGTGCGGCGACCTCCGTCGGAGGCCCGCAGATGGCCCTGGTCCGGCAGCGCGTGACCGGGCCGGAACTGCGCTCCACGATGAGCGGGTTCTTCCTGGCCGGTTCGCCGATGAGCCTGGCCGCGCTCGCGGCTGTCGGCGCGGTGCACACCGACAGCCTGCGCTACTCGGCCCTGCTCGCTCCCGCTGCGGCGTACTGCTGAGCACCCGCCGTCCGACGAGCTGAACGTCGGGCGGGCCAGAGCGGTCGCGACAGTGCCGGCGACTGCGGGCGCCATATTGCTGACGGTACGTCAGTTCGTCTGATGGCCGACCGCGCCGGGGGCGGCTGGTCTCGGGCTCAGTACCCGCAGCGCAACACGTTGGTCAACGGGCGGGTGGAGCCGCGTAAGGGCACCGGGTTCGCCGCGGATGGCGAGTTCGAGGACTGCCGTTCTCTCCTCCGGATCGGGCGCCCAAGGCAGGTGTGCCAGATCCTGTTCATGATTCAGTTCGCTTGCTTCGCCGGGGCGTTCGGCCCGCCGAACAGCACGTCCGAGACCCGCGAGGCGAATCGCCAGCCGTCCTCGGTCCGCACGTAGCGGCCGGTCTCCTCGTTGACGGCGAACGGCGCGGCGCCGTCCCTGCCGTCGTCCATGTACACGGTCAGGACGCACACGCCCTCGGCCGTGTTCTCGCCCGTGAGGTCGAAGCGCATGTTGGTGTGGACATGCCGGGTCCGCGCGGCGCCGCGTTCGGCGCCCCACCGCCTGATCGCGTCCCGGCCGCGCAGCGCCGTTCCGCCGAGGAGCATCTCGCCGTCCTCGGTGAACAGTTCCCACACCGTGTCCGCGCGGCCGTGGTCGATGCGCCACGCGGTCTCGGTGAGGAGCCGCGTCAGGGCGAAGTGGTCTGCGGCGCCCGCCGGTTGATGTGTCATGACTCCTCCTGCCGCAGGCTCGCGTGGGGCTCCGGCGGGCCGCCGAGCACGTGCCGCCTGGAGCGAGGGCGGCTGCCGTCGACATCGGTGACGTCGAGGTACGCGCCGAGTTCGGCGCCGATGACCGTGCGCCCGGTGAACGCCATCAGCTCGTCGGACGCGTAGAGTGCCGCGATCACGCACCCCGTGAATCGGGTCGACTCGCGCGGCGGGAGCGCCGCGCGCTGCTCCTGCGTCAGTGACTCCAGGTAGGCGCGGGCGCGTTCGGTGTCGAGGCCGCCCATCCAGACCGACAGCGCGGCGACGCCGTACGGGTGCAGCTCCTTCGCCATGTCGGCGGCCATCTTGTCGGCGCCGGCCTTCTGCGCACCGTACGCGGGGCCCTGGTGGTACGAGACGGCGCCGTAGTGGCCGGTGTTGACGATCAGGCCGCGGCCGTTGGCGATGAGCAGCGGTGCGGCGTGCCAGGCGGCGACGTAGTGCGAGCGCAGACCGACGGTCAGCACGTCGGCGGTGGACAGCGGGCGCTCCCAGAAGCCGCCGGGAGCCGGGGAGGCGACCGTCGCTGCGTTGTTCACCAGGATGTCGAGCCGCTCGTGCTCGGCCCGCACCCGCATGAACAGCTCGGCGACGGCGGCGTCGTCCGCGTGGTCGACGACGACGGGGATGCCGGTGCCGCCCGCCCGGGTGATTTCCTCGGCGGTCTCGTGCACGGACCCGCCGTACGACGAGTCCCCGCCACCCTGGGACCGCCCGGTCACATAGACCGTGGCCCCGGTGCCCCCGAGCGCCTCGGCGATACCCTTCCCGGCGCCTCGGCTGGCGCCGGTCACCACGGCGACCACTTCCTTGCCGGATCGCGTCACGGTACTCCTCCTCAGGGTTGAAAGTGGTGCTGAGCTGCGAAAAGAGTAAACGGACAAGCTGCCCGTTTATCCGTTTCGACGATATGGACACCGTGTCCGGTTGTCAAATAGGGTCATCCCATGAACGCAGCACCCCACAGCTCGGCCCGGCGCGCGGATGCCGTGCGCAACCGTTCGGCACTGCTCGCCGCGGGAGGACGTGTCTTCGCCCGCCGCGGTGTGAACGTGCCGATGGAGGAGGTCGCACAGGAAGCGGGCGTCGGCCGTGGCACCCTCTACCGGCACTTCCCGAGCCGTGAGCATCTCCTCGGCGCCCTCATGGAGGAACAAGCCGCCCGCCTGGCCACCGAGGCCCGCCGCCTGCTGGCCGAGGGGCCCGTCTGGGACGGCATCGTCGCCTGGCTGCGGCTCTACGACGAGAGCCTCGCCCGCTACCGGGGTGCCAGCGACCACGTCGGCGCCGGTCTGGTCGGGGCGTCCCCGCTCGCCGGCGCCTGCCGGCCCATGCGGACCGCCTTCGCCGAACTTCTCGACCGTGCCCGCGAGTTGGCTCTCGTACGGCCCGACATCACCGCCGAGCAGGTTCTCTCCCTGGTCGCCGCCCTTCCTAAGGACGCGGCGACGGGAGGCGCGCAGGCGCCGCTCCTGGACCTCGTGGTCCAGGGACTGCGAGCCTGACACCGGGCCCGTGCTCCGCGCGGACCGGGCGTCGTACGCCAACACCGGGCGCCCGGTCAGCGCGCTGACCGAGCCGGATCGAGGCCCGGTTCACCGCCGGCACTCGCGCCAGGCAGGGCGATCAGGATTCCGTTCAGGGAACGGCACAGCGACCGCTACCCGATCGGAAGCCCTGGGCTGCGGGCCGGACGTGACGTCCATATCGTGACTTGAAGGTGCAAGGTGCACAGGCGAACTGTTCGAAGCCGCGACTGTTTCGTTGTGAGCGAAAGGCGAGCCGCTATGTACGGAGTCGAACGGACCGGCGTGCGGTTCGTCATGTCCAGTCCCAGTGATCCGGACCGGATCGGCGACTATCACGCCTGGTACGACGTGTACGGGACCGTCGTCACGCACCTGGGTCACCTCGTGAACTGCTTCCGGTTCGAGAACCCGGCCGCCGCTGGGAGCGTGGAGGATCCGCGTTCCGTCGCGATCTACGACATCGTCACGCCCGACCCCGCCACCGCCTGGCCGGCGACCGAGAGCTCCGAGGGCTACCCGCGCTACCTGTACGACGACCCGAGGGCCCAACTGGTGTCTCCCGCGATGCGCGGGTCGTGGGCGCACGTCGGGTCGCTGGCGAAGAACGGCAGCCGCGGTGCGGTCACCGGTGTGCACATCATCCTCTCCGACGGTGCCGACGACGCGTCCCGCGAGCGGTGGGCATCCCAGGTACTGGACACCGGTCTCTTCTACGCGGCGTCGCGCTTGAAACTCATCGAGGAGGCTGCGCGCGGGGAGGCGCTGGTCAACGGCAGGCGGATCTCCTTTCCCGAGCCGCCGACGTGGCTGGAGATCTTCGAGACCGACCAGCGGGACCCGCTGACCGCCTACCCCCGCACACTTGAGGCTCTCGCGGGCAGTCGGCGCGCCGCCGAGATCGAACAGCGCCAGGCCGGCTCCTTCACGTTCTACTCGGGCTACCAGGCCGCTCACTGAGCGGCCCCGCCACCGTCCCGGGCGCCCAGTCGCCGTGCGGCCGGCTCGCCTGTCCGGCGCCTGTGTCGGCTGTTGGCACGGGCTCGCCCCTGCTGGTTGGCCACGGAGTGGAGGTACGCATCAGGGCTGCTGGTTGGCGGTGGCAGAGGATGTGCTGTGGGGTCCGTCCGTGGAGCGGGTGTCGACTGTGTCCTGTGGCTGAGTGGGGAAGGCCGGCAGGGAGGGGACTCGGACGGCCTGGGGAAAGTCGAGCACCTGGCCGGGGTCGTAGGTCGCCTTGACCCTTTGCAGCTGGGGGTAGTTGTCGGCGTAATAGGTGTGTTCCCAGCCCAGGAGTTCGGGGTCGGTGTCGTTGACGTAGGCCCCGGGGCCCAGGTGCACCTGCATGGCGGCGTGGGTGTTTCGCGTCGAATCCAGCCGGGCGGCGGAGTCGGAGGGCGGGCATGTCCGGGGCCATGTGGTGATGTATTGAAGGACTGCCAGGGCGTTTCGGTGTGGAAACGCCGTCGCGCTGTCCCGCAGGGGGTGGTCGGTGACCATGGCGGACTCGATGTAGCTGCCGGGTGTGATGCTGATCCGTTTCGGCGGGCGTCCGACGGCTGCGATCAGTCGGTCGATCACGCGGAGAAGCGAGGCGGTGCCGCCGATCCAGGCGCCGTGCACGATGGGTTGGGAGGGCCCGCTGCCATCGAGCAGGATCCGTACGTCGCAGGAGACCTCGCGCGGTGTGCGGGGGTCGATGATCCAGTGCTGCCATCCGCGCAGCGCGCTCGCCATGTCGGCGTGCGCCCACTGGATCTGGAAGTGCGCGAACGACCGGCCGGTGATGTCGACCGGTTGGAAATCCAGGGCCGTGACGACGCCGAAGTTGCCTCCGCCTGCGCCACGCAGGGCCCAGAACAGTTCGCGGTCGGGATCCTCGGGTGCGCAGGTGAGGTGGCGTGTGCGTCCGTCCGGAGTGACGATGGTCGCTCCGGTGAGCCGGTCGCAGGACAGTCCCCAAGCGCGGGTGAAGGCACTCTTGCCGCCGCCGAGGGTCAAGCCGGCGACCCCGACCGATGCCCACCGCCCTGCTGCGATCGCCAGGTTGGAGCGTGCGAGGGTCTGTCCGGCGCTCGTGCTGCTGACACCGGCGCCCAGGCGCACCCTGTCGCGTGAGACGGTGATGCTGTTCAGGGCGGCGACATCGATCACCAGCCCTGGGGTGGTGGAGAAGTCTGCGTAGTTGTGGCCACCCGCGCGGACAGCGGTCGCTGTGCCGGTCTCGGCGGCGTAGGCCAGGCACGCCGCGGCATCGTCCTCGTCTGCGATGTGGGCGATGGCTGCAGGCATGACGCTGTCGTAGCGCTGGTTGTGCAGCACGCGGGCTTTGTCGTAGTTCGGGTCACCCGGGCGCAGGAGCCGCCCGTGAAGCCTTCGTGCCAGCCGGGTGAGCTCAGCGTCGGAGCGGTGCCCGTGGGCCCGGACGGTGGGGCGCGATCCGGTATGCGTCGTGACCGTACCGGTGGAAGGTGTCGTGGCGGGGGTGATGGCCTGGGGCTGGGTGAAGAACTGGTCCGGGTCCACTGCGGCCTTGACTCGTTGCAGGCGGGGGTGGTTGTCGCCGTGATAGGCGGTTTCCCAGTCGTCGAGTTCGGGGTCCATGCCGTTCACGTAGCCGCCGGTGCCCAGGTGGGGGTGCATGGTGGTGTGGATGTCGCGGAGCCACTGCATGCGCTGTTCGATGTGGGGCTGCGGGGTGAACTCGTGCCAGTAGGAGTGGTATTGGACGACACCGACGGCCGACCGGTGGGGGAAGGCGGTGGCGTCCGGTGCCACGTCGTTGACCGCCCCGCCCATGGAGTCGATGAGCAGCCCTCCGGCTCCGGTGACGCCGTTGAGCCGGTGGAGCCGGTTGACCGCGGCGACCATGTCGTCGGCTGCCGCCGGGGTCATGGGCCGGCGGACGATATGCGACTTGGCTGCGAAGGCAACGCGGGGCCCGACGGTTCCCCCGCCCCAGCGCTCCGGTTCGGCTGCCGCCTGGACGTAGCTGACGGGGTGGGTGACGCGGTCGCTCTCGGGCCTGCCGACGGCGGTGACCAGGCTGTCGAGGAGCGGCTGGACTTCGCGGGGGGTGCCGATGAAGGTTCCGGTGACAACGAGTTCGGAGGGTGCGCCTCTGTCGCTGAGCTGTTCGATGGCGGTGCGCAGTTCGCGCGGCAGGTTCGGGTCGGCGTTCCAGGCTGTCCAGCCCTGGATGAGGGCGGACATGTCCTTCATGGGCCAGCGCATGACGATGCTGGTGAAGGCCATGTCGCTGATGTCGACGGTTGTGTAGTCCAGTGCGGTGACCACGCCGAAGTAGCCTCCGCCACCGCCCAGCATGGCCCAGTGGAGATCGCGGTCGGCACCGGGGGAATGAGCGTTGACGCTGCGGAGTTGCCCGTCGGCGGTGACGATGGCTGCAGCGCCATTCGCTGCCGGTCAGTGAGTTGGAAGAACCCGACGTCCTGCGGCGGGGTCTCGACGCCCTGTGCCGCAAGGTCGACGGGACGGCCGCTGCCGCGAAGACCGTGAAGCGGAAGAAGGCCGCAGCCAACGAGGTGTTCGGCACGGCCGTTGAACGAGGGTACTTCGCACAGAACCCACTCGGCGGGCTTCGCTGGACGGCACCACAAGTCGCGGAAGAGGTCGACCCCGACTGCGTGCCGCCGTCAGGGCACTACCCGGTCGCAGTCCCCATCTGTACGCCTTCTTCGGCTGTATGTACCACGCTGGCATGCGCCCGGCTGAGGTCATCCACCTGCAGAAATCCCAGTGCCGCTTGCCGGACGGCGGTTGGGGACTCCTGAATTTGAAGGGCGGTGTCGTGACCGCCGGCAAGCAGTGGACAGACAACGTCGCCGTCCACGAGACCCACTCGCTCAAGAGGCGGGCAGCCAAGGCCACGCGGGCGGTGCCCATCCCTCCGGTGCTCGTCCGCATGCTGCGTGAACACATACGACAGTTCGGCGTTGCACCGGATGGCCGGCTCTTCCGCAACGCCGCGGGAAAGTACATCGACGCCTCTGCGTACGGCATCACGTGGGGACGAGCGCGCGAGGCTGCTCTCACTCTCGACGAGCATGTCCTGGAGCTGGCGAAGCGCCCCTACGACCTGCGGCACGCCGGCATCTCGTTCTGGCTTGCCTCCGGCGTCGATCCCGCAGAGTGTGCGCGCCGGGCAGGGCAGAGCATTCAGGTTCTCTTCCGCCACTACGCCAAGTTCCTGGCGGAGACGAGGGATCATGCCAACCACCTGATCGAGACCTCCATGCGGCGGTGGGAGGAACCCACGGACGACGAGGAGGGCACCTGACCGGCATCAGCCCCGGTCAGGTGCCCTTTCCCGGCGCCTAGAAGAAGCCCAGCTTCTTCGGCGAATACGACACCAGCAAGTTCTTCGTCTGCTGGTAGTGGTCCAGCATCATGCGGTGGTTCTCGCGGCCGATGCCCGACTGTTTGTAGCCGCCGAACGCCGCGTGTGCCGGGTAGGCGTGGTAGCAGTTCGTCCAGACCCGGCCCGCCTGGATCGCGCGGCCCGCGCGGTACGCGGTGTTCATGTCGCGCGTCCAGACTCCCGCGCCGAGGCCGTACAGCGTGTCGTTCGCCGTTTTGATCGCGTCGTCGAAGTCGCTGAAGGACGTCACCGCGAGCACCGGGCCGAAGATCTCCTCCTGGAAGACCCGCATCCGGTTGTCGCCCTCGAAGATCGTGGGCTGGACGTAGTAACCCCCGGCCAACTCACCCTCGTACTCAATCCGCTGACCGCCCGTCAGGATCTTCGCGCCTTCCTGCTGGCCGATGTCCAGATACGAAAGGATCTTCTGGAGCTGGTCGTTGGACGCCTGGGCGCCGATCATCGTGTCCGTGTCCAGCGGGTGGCCCGGCACGATCGCCTCGGTGCGGGCGATGCCCGCCTCCAGGAGCTCGCTGTAGTGCCCGCGCTGGATCAGCGCGCGTGACGGGCACGTGCACACCTCGCCCTGGTTGAGGGCGAACATCGTGAAGCCCTCAAGTGCCTTGTCGCGGAAGTCGTCGTCGGACGACCAGACGTCGTCGAAGAAGATGTTCGGGCTCTTGCCGCCCAGCTCCAGAGTGACGGGTTTGATGTTCTCGGAGGCGTACTGCATGATCAGCCGCCCCGTGGTGGTCTCGCCCGTGAACGCGACCTTCGCCACCCGTGCGCTGGAGGCGAGTGGTTTGCCCGCCTCGACGCCGAAGCCGTTGACGATGTTGACCACACCCGGTGGCAGCAGGTCGGCGACCAGACTCATCCAGAAGTGGATCGACGCCGGGGTCTGTTCGGCGGGCTTGATGACGACGGCGTTCCCCGCCGCCAGCGCGGGTGCCAGCTTCCATGTCGCCATCAGGATGGGGAAGTTCCACGGGATGATCTGCGCGACCACGCCGAGCGGCTCGTGGAAGTGGTACGCGACGGTGTCGTCGTCCAGTTCGCTCAGCGAGCCCTCCTGGGCCCGGAGCGCGCCCGCGAAGTAGCGGAAGTGGTCGATGGCCAGCGGGATGTCGGCGGCCAGTGTCTCGCGTACCGGCTTGCCGTTCTCCCAGCTCTCGGCGACGGCCAGCTCCTCCAGATGCGCCTCCATCCGGTCGGCGATCTTGTTGAGGATGCCCGCGCGTATCTCCACCGACGTCTTTCCCCAGGCCGGAGCGGCGCCGTGGGCCGCGTCCAGCGCGCGCTCGACGTCGGCGGCGGTGCCTCGGGCGATCTCGGTGAAGGGGCGACCGTTGACCGGGCTCGGGTTCTCGAAGTACTTGCCCTGGGCCGGCGGGACGTACTCGCCGCCGATCCAGTGGTCGTAGCGGGACTCGTACGAGACGATCGCGCCGTCGGTGCCCGGCGCTGCGTATCGGGTCATCTCTGTGGCCTCCCGGTGAGGGTGCCGCCCGCCTTTGGACGGCGCTCACCGCGAGGCTAGGAGCGCGGACGTTGCGACCAGGTTGCGCCGCGTTCCACGACGTACGGCTCAGGTCGCTCTGATCATGTCCGCGCACTTCTCGCCGATCATCATCGTCGTGATGCACGGATTGACCGCCGGCAGGAACGGCATCACCGACGCGTCGGCCACCCTCAGCCCGGTCACGCCCTTCACCTTCAACTGCGGGTCGAGCGGCGAGTCGGCGTCGTCCACGCGCCCCATCCGCACGGTGCCCGCCGGGTGGTAGACGGTGTTGTGCGTCTTACGGATGTAGTCCAGCAGCTCCTCGTCGGACCGCGCGTCCGGCCCCGGCGCCAACTCCTGTCCCCTCCATGGCGCAAGCGGTTCCTGCGCGACGATCTCGCGGGCGAGCCGCAGCCCGTACGTCATCACCCGGACGTCGTGCTCATGGGTGAAGTAGCGAGGATCGACCCTCGGCTTGTCCCGGAAGTCGCGCGTACGCAACCGGACCGTGCCGAGCGAGCGGGCGCGGGTCACGTTCGGCGTCAGACAGAAGGCGTTGTCGGTGGTCGGATAGCCGCGCCGGTAGGTGTTCAGGTCGAAAGGCACCGAGCCGTAGTGGAACATCAGGTCGGGCCGGTCCAGGCCCGGCTCGGTGTCGGCGAAGATCCCGATCTCCCACCACTGCGTGGACCTGGTGACCATGGGCCGCTGCGCCTCCCACATGATCACGCCCTCCGGGTGGTCCTGGAGATGGGAACCGACTCCGGGGGAGTCCACCCGTACGTCGACACCGTTCTCCCGCAGATGCCCGGCCGGGCCGATGCCCGACAGCATCAGCAGCTTCGGCGAATCGATCGACCCGCAGGAGACCACGACCTCACGGCGCGCGGAGACGGCGCCGCTGTGGACGGTGTCCGGCTCCAGATACTCCACTCCCGTGCACCGGCGCCGGTCGGTGGCGTCGTCGAACAGCAGCCGCTTCGCCTGGAGGCCGGTGCGTACCTCCAGATTGGGCCGCTTGCCGAGGATCGGGTGCAGATACGACACGGAGGCGGACGAACGCGTGCCGTCCGGATGGGAGTTGATCTGGAACCAGTGCGCTCCCCGCAGCACCGTCCGACCCGTGTTGAACGGTGTGGTGGGGATCCCGGCCGCCGCACACGCCTCCAACAGGGCACTGCCACAAGGGTCGTTCGGCGGGATCGTCATGATGTTCACCGGGCCCGAGCGGCCGTGGTGGTCGCCGGGCGCGTCGTTCGTCTCCAGCCGCTGATAGAGCGGGAAGCAGTCGGCCGCGCTCCAGCCGGTGCAGCCGAGGGCGCCCCACTCGTCGAGATCCTCGGCCGGCGCCCAGAAGGCGATGCACGAGTTGTGCGACGAGCAGCCGCCCAGGACCTTGGCACGGGCGTGCCGCATGAAGTCGTTGCCGTTCTCCTGAGGTTCGACCGGGTAGTCCCAGTCGTAGCCCGACTCCAGGAGCGCCATCCACCGGTCCAGCTTCAGGATGCTGTCGTCGCCGACGTCCGAAGGGCCGGCTTCGAGTACGCAGACGGTGACGTCGGGGTCCTCGGTCAGGCGCGCGGCGACGACGGCCCCGGCGGTACCACCGCCTACGACGACGTAGTCGAACTCGGCCACGGGGCGTGCTGCGGACATCGCTTCTCCAGGTGCAGGGATCCAGGGGCGTGGGGGTGCAGGGGGCGGGGGCCTCAGCTGGTCGGTGGCTCGGCGGGTGCCGTCGGGTCGGCCGTCTCGAAACGGTGCTCCGCCAGCACGCCCGTCTTGTGCCGCTGGACGAACCAGTAGTAGGCGAAGCCGCCGACCGCGACGATGCCGATGAACACGAACGCGCCCCAGCGCAGATACCAGTGCTGCGGGCCGGTCGCGTTGTACACCTCGGCGCGCGGCCAGGCGAGGTTGAGCGACATCGCGGCGCCCCAGACCACGGCGACGATGTTGACGGGCAGTCCGAACCGGCCCAGTGAGAAGCTGCCCTCCATCGGCTGCCACCGGCCGCGCAGCCGTTTGACCAGCATGGGCGCGGTGACCAGCAGATACGCCAGATAGATCATGATGATCGCGATGCTCGTGATCACCGAGAAGATCTGCGGCTGGTTGACGTTGACCAGCAGGATGACGACGCCCACGACACCGATCACCACCGCGGGCACGACCGGTGTGCGGAAACGCGGGCTGACGCGGGCGAGTTTCGAGCCCGCGGGCAGGTTGTTGTCCCGGGCCATGGCGAACATCAGCCGGATCCCGGCCGCCTGAACCGCCAGCACGCAGACGGTGATCGCGATGACCACGCACCACAGGAACACATCACCGATGGTCGACCCGAGCGTGTCGAGCACGACGAACTGGAGACCGCCCGTCGAGAGCTGTTTGTCCGCCAGATTCGGCACCGCCAGCAGGGCGAAGAGCAGGATGAGCCCGCCGATGAAGAAGGAGGCGATGAGCGCGCGCAGAATCGCGCGCGGCGCGTTGCGGCGCGGGTTGTGCGACTCCTCGCCGAGCGACGAGGCCGTGTCGAAGCCGTACATGACATACGCGGACGCCAGCGACGCGGTGAGGAACGCGCCGAAGTACCCGAGCGTCTGGCCGGTGCCATGTCCGTGGGTGTCGGTCAGTACGGTGCCGGGGCCACGGGTGATGTGGGCGGCCAGGAAGATGATCAGCGCGACGGCGGCGAGCAGCTCGATGAAGACACCGGCGGAGTTGATCCGCGCCATGAGCTTGACGCCGAAGGCGTTGACGGTGGTGGAGAAGAGGATGAGGACCGAGCCGAGGAGCACGGCGTTGCCCGCGGCGTCGTACTTGCCGCTGCCGTCACCGATGAACTGGAACCGGCTGTCGATCTGCGGCAACGTGATCTGGTACGCCAGCGCCACGGCCGACAGCGTCACCATGGTGGCCGTCATCATCATCCAGCCGCCGAGCCAGCCGATGTGCGGACCGCCCATGTTCTTGGCCCAGTTGTAGATGGAGCCGGCGACCGGGTAGCGGGCGGCGAGCTCGCAGAAGCACAGGGCCACCATCAGCTGGCCGACGAAGACCATCGGCCAGGACCACCAGTAGGCGGGGCCGCCGAAGCTGACGCCGAAGTAGAAGAGCTGGAAGGTGCCGGTGAGGATCGAGATGTAGCTGATTCCGGCGGCGAAGGTGTGGAAGTTGCCGAGGGTCCGCTTCAGTTCGGGGCGGTAGCCGAGCGCGCCGAGAACGTCGTCGTCGTCCTGGGTCTGGGTCCTCGCGGGGGCGGTGGGGGCGGTAGGGGTCGTGGGGCTCGCGGGGGCCGTGGGATCTGTCCGGCCCGTGTCGCCCGGTCCCGTCGGGGTGCCCGGCGTCCCCGGTGTGTCCGGCGTCCCTGGTGTCCCCGGTGTGTCCGGCGTGTCAGGCGCACCTGGTTCACTCACTCGAACCACCCCTGAGGACTCGGCGAGAGATTGCGCCACACGTGCTTGGCCTCCTGGTACTCGCCCAGCCCGGCCGGCCCCAGCTCCCGCCCGAAGCCGGACTGCTTCATCCCGCCCCATTCGGCCTGAGGCACGTACGGGTGGAAGTCGTTGATCCAGACGGTGCCCGCCCGCATCCGCGACGCCACGCGCTGCCCACGCCCGGTGTCCTGCGACCAGACCGCCCCGGTCAGGCCGTACACGGTGTCGTTGGCGAGCGCGACCGCCTCGTCCTCGTCCCTGAACCGCTCGACGGTGAGCACGGGGCCGAACGATTCGTCGCGCACCACCGACATCCCCGGAGCGCAGTCGTCCAGCACGGTCGGCGGGTAGAAGAACCCGTTGCGCAGCTCCGGGTCGGCGGGGCGTTTGCCGCCGCAGCGCAGTACGGCGCCTTCGGCGAGCCCCGCCGCCACGTACGCCTCGACCTTGTCGCGGTGCGCCGCCGAGATCAGCGGCCCGGTGCGGGCGTGCTCGTCGAACGGACCGCCCATCGGGATCGTCTTGGCCCGGCGTACCAGCTCGTCCACGAACGAGTCGTGCAGCTCGTCCTGGACCAGCAGCCGCGCCCCGGCCGAGCAGACCTGCCCGGAGTGCAGGAACACCGCCGTCAGCGCGTAGTCGACCGCGCTCTCGAAGTCGGCGTCCGCGAAGACGATGTTGGGATTCTTGCCGCCCAGCTCCAGGGCGATCTTCTTCACCGTGGGCGCGGCGGCCGCCATGATGCGGCGGCCCGTGACCAGACCGCCGGTGAAGGATACCATGTCGACACGCGGGTCCTCGCTGAGCGGCGCGCCCGCTGTGGGACCGGCGCCGAGGACGAGATTCGCCACGCCGTCGGGCAGCCCGGCCTCGGTCAGCAGCCGCATCAGCATGATCGCGGTGTGGGGGGTCAGTTCGCTCGGCTTCAGTACGAAGGTGTTGCCGGCGCCGAGCGCGGGCGCCACCTTCCAGGAAGTCTGGAGCAGCGGATAGTTCCACGGGGTGATCAGCGCGCAGACGCCGACCGGTTCGTGCACGACGCGGCTGTCCACGCCCGGGTCGCCCGTGTGGACGACCCGGTCGGTGCCGCCCGCGGCCGTCAGGTTGCCGAAGTAGCGGAAGCAGTTCGCGATGTCGTCCATGTCGTACTCGCTCTCGACGAGCCGCTTCCCCGTGTCCAGGGACTCGGCCCGCGCGAACGCCGCCTTGTCGCGCTCCAGCAGCTCGGCGACGCGCAGCAGCAGCCTGCCTCGATCGGCGGCGGGCGTGCCCGGCCAGGGGCCGCGGTCGAAGGCGTCACGGGCGGCCTCGATCGCGGCAGCCGCGTCCTTCTGGTCCGCCTCGTCGACGGTCGCGACGAGTGTGCCGTCCGCCGGGCAGCGGATCTCACGGACCTGACCGCCGACGGCGGTGGTCCACTTGCCACCGATGAACAGCTCCGGCATCGCGGACTCCTCGGGTTCGGACGAATGGGCACCGCGAGAGTCGACTGTGGTGCTCTATCAACAGAGAGTAAGGAGCCGAGGCCGGGTCCGCCTTCCGGGAGGGACCGGAGGGACCGGGGAGGACGGCCGGGAGCGCGCGGGGGCGGCCGGGGGCGGCCGCTGCCGGAGGACCGTGCGGCGCAGGACTCGGCGGTACGGGTCAGGACCCCTGCCACGCGTCGAGCTCACGCACGCGCGCGAGGGCGGCGGGGCGCTGCCGCGCGGGGAGCGCGCCGGCCAGGGCGCGCCACGCCGGGAGGTCGTCCTCGCCCCAGGGGCTGTAGGTCCAGTCGGCCAGCAGCGCGGGATCCCCGCGGGCGATCAGCGCCGCCCTGAGCTGGTCGGCGAGCCTGCGTCGCAGACGTACGACGGCGGGGGACAGGGAGGAGGGCAGCAGCGGCCCCGCGTACGCGCCCATGGCACCGGTGACCGCCCCGGACGCCAGCTTCCGGGTGACGGTGTCGAAGTCCGTGTCGACGCGGGCCGTCAGCCGGTACGGCCGCGAGCGCAGCAGATCGGGGCCGAGCAGTCCGCGCAGCCGGAACAGTTCCGCGCGCAGGGTGACGGGCGTGACGGACTCGTCCTCGTACAGCTCCATGAGCAGTTCGTCGCCGCAGATGCCCTCGGGGCGGGTGGAGAGCACCGTCAGGATCTCGCTGTGGCGGCGGCTGAGCCGCGTCTTGCGGCCGTCCACGACGAGCAGCCCCTCGTCCCGTCCGAGGACCGACAGCTGTACGGATCCGGGGGCCGGGGGTGGGGCCAGCAGGGCGAGCTGGGACTCGGCGGCCCTGGCGACGGCGCCCACGAACGCCAGGCTGTGCGGATGGGCCAGCCGGTCACCGCCGGTGATGTCAACGGCGCCCAGCAGCCGTCCGGTGCGCGGGTCGTGGATGGGCGCGGCGGCGCAGGTCCAGGGGTGCACGGGGCGGAGGAAGTGCTCGGCGGCGAACACCTGGACGGGCCGGTCGACGGCGATGGCGGTGCCCGGCGCGTTCGTGCCGGCGGCCGCCTCGGACCAGCGGGCACCGGGCACGAAGTTCATCGTGCCCGCCTGTGCGCGGGTCGCGGCGTGCCCCTCGACCCACAGGAGCCGCCCGTGCGCGTCGCACACCGCGATCAGGTGCTCGCCGTCCGACGCGTAGACGCCCATCAGTTCGCGGAAGAGCGGCATCACGCGTGCCAGCGGGTGCGCGTCCCGATAGCCGCCGAGATCGTCGTCGGACAGCTCGACACTGGCCGTCCCTTCGGGACGGACGCGCGCGCGGGCGGAACGCTGCCAGGAGTCGGCCACCACGGGGCGTACGGGACGGTCGACCCGGCCGGCGGTCGCGAACGACTCGTACGCGCGACGCAGCGCTCCGCGCCGCTCCGCCGGATCCGCTCCTTCTTCCAGGGCCACCCATGTGTCGGTCAACTCGGCCTCCCGAGGCCACGACTGCACCGGCCTCCCCATATTCGCCCCGCGCACGCCACCGGGCAAGGCTCCCGCCGGCCGATTCAGCCCCGCCGGCGCCTTGAGCCCGATGGACCTGTTCAGCCCCGCCGGCGTTTGAGGTCGCGGGGCCGGGCATCTTCAGCCTCTCCGGCGTTTGAGGAGCGGGGTCCGGGGCGGAGCCCCGGTTGTGGGAAGGGGCGGGTAGGGGAAACAGGCCCGCGCAGCGCCCCACCCCACCTCCTACGCCTTCAGCGTTCCGGGACCGTCGGACCGGCACAGTCAGACCGCCGCCGTCAGACCTCCGCCCCCAGGCTCGCCAACGCCGACGCCGGATCGAGGGCAGGCGGCCCCGAAGGGGCCCAGCGGGCCCGGACCTTGCGGTACGGCCACCAGCGCCCGTCGCGCCCGTAGCGGAGCTGTGCGTCCCCTCCCACGACCGTCCAGCGGCCCGCCACCCCCGGGCGCAGTCGCGGCCGTTCGCTGTCCTCCCAGGCCCCCGCCAGGTCCGCCTTCGCGCGCGCCAGCGCCTCCGGCTCCGGCTGCCACTCCTCCTCCAGTACGGCGAGGGCCGCCGCGCCGCCGTGGCGCCAGGCGTCCACCGCCAGGTCCAGTTCGGCGCGCTGCCGGCCCGTGCCCCCGGCGAGCCGTACCGCGATCAGCGGATCGCCGCACGAGGCCGCCAGCCGGACGGCGTCCTGGCCGGGTGTCAACTCCACGTCGAGCGGCTGCCGTTCGTGCCCGGCGGCGACCGCGTCGACCAGCAGCCGCAGCGCGCGGCCCGCCGCGTCGCCCGCCAGGAACTCCAGGGCGTCCGCGTCGATCCCGGGCGGTGGCTCCGCCTCCGTGTCCAGGGACGGCGGCAGGCCCGGCTCCTCCGGGACCGGCGGGGGAGGCGGCAGCGGCGGGAGGATGTCCCGCGCCGCGAAGGCCTCGTCCGCGCGTATCCCCGCCGGCTCCTCGGCGCTCCCGCCGGCTTCGGCCGTGCCCTCGGCCGGGCTCTGGTGCGTGCGCGCGGCCCGCGCCGAGCGCACCTGCAACTCGTCGAGCAGCTGCCGCTCGCCCCGACCACGCATCAGTAGGAGGACGAACGGATCCTCGTCCAACAGCCGCGCCACCTGATAGCACAGGGCCGCCGCGTGCGGACACAAGTCCCAGGCGTCGCAGGCGCATTCCGGCTCCAGGTCGCCGATGCCGGGCAGCAGTTCCACCCCGGCGCCCGCCGCGTCCTCCACAAGATGCGGCGGCATGTCCCGGTCCAGCAGCGCGGCGATGTGCCCCGCGCGCTCGACCGCCATGTCCAGGAACCGGTCCCACTCCTCCGTACTGAGCTGCTGCAGCAGCACGTCGCTGCGCTGCGCCGTGCCGTCCGTGTCCCGTACGACGGCCGTGATCCTCCCGGGCCGTACGGACACCGCGCCGACCGCCCCGGCACGGGCCTGCTTGCGTCCCTTCTTCAGCTGCTGCAAGTCGAGCGCCGTGTCCTCAAGGGCCTTCAGCCAGGCCCGTCCCCACCAGGTCTGCGCGAAGGCGCGCCCCTGCGCGGGCGGCAGGGCGGCGAAGACGCGCTCGGTCCCGTCCCCACCGCGACCGCCACTACGGCTGTCGGCTCCGCTCATCGCGCACTCCCTCGCAGCTCGACCAGATCGGCCAGCTCGTCGTCGGTCAGTTCGGTCAGTGCCGCCTCGCCGCCGGTGCCGAGGACGGAGTCGGCCAGTTGCTGCTTGCGCGCCAGCATGTCGGCGATGCGGTCCTCGATCGTGCCCTCGGCGATCATGCGGTGAACCTGCACCGGCCGGTTCTGGCCGATGCGGTAGGCGCGGTCCGTCGCCTGTGCCTCGACGGCCGGGTTCCACCAGCGGTCGAAGTGCACGACATGCTCGGCGCGGGTCAGATTGAGACCGGTGCCCGCCGCCTTCAACGACAGCAGGAAGACGGGGACCTCACCCTCCTGGAACCGCCGCACCATCACTTCGCGCTGCTGAACAGGTGTGCCGCCGTGCAGGAACTGCGTCGAGACGCCGCGTGCGGCCAGATGCCCTTCGAGGAGCCGCGCCATCTGTACGTACTGCGTGAAGACGAGCACGCTCGCCTCCTCGGCGAGGATCGTGTCGAGCAGTTCGTCGAGCAGCTCGACCTTCCCCGAACGCCCGGCGACACGCGGCGAGTCGTTCTCCTTCAGGAACTGCGCGGGGTGGTTGCAGATCTGCTTGAGCGATGTCAGCAGCTTCATGACGAGGCCGCGGCGTTCCATGCCGTCCGCCTCCGAGATCGCCGCGAGGGTTTCGCGTACGACGGCCTCGTAGAGTCCCGCCTGCTCCGTGGTGAGTGACACCGCGCGGTCGGTCTCCGTCTTCGGCGGCAGTTCGGGCGCGATGCCCGGATCCGACTTGCGGCGCCGCAGCAGGAACGGCCGTACCAGCGCGGAGAGCCGCTCCGCCGCACCGGGGTCGCCGCCCTCGACCGCCTGCGCGTAACGCGTACGGAAGGTGGCGAGCCGGCCGAGGAGGCCCGGCGTCGTCCAGTCCAGGATCGCCCACAGCTCGGAGAGGTTGTTCTCCACCGGGGTGCCGGACAGGGCGACGCGCGCCTTGGCACCGATGGTGCGCAGCTGACCGGCGGTCGACGAGTACGGATTCTTCACGTGCTGCGCCTCGTCGGCGACGACCATGCCCCACTCGGCCGCGGCGAGCTTCGGCGCGTCCAGGCGCATCGTGCCGTACGTCGTGAGCACGAACTCGCCGTCCGCGAGGTCGTCCAGGCCGCGCGACGCGCCGTGGAAGCGACGCACCGGTGTGCCGGGTGCGAACCGCTCGATCTCGCGCTGCCAGTTGCCCATCAGCGACGTCGGACAGACCACCAGGGTGGGTCCCGCCGCCGACTCGTCGCTCTGCCGGTGCAGATGGAGCGCGATGACCGTGATGGTCTTGCCGAGCCCCATGTCGTCGGCGAGACAGCCGCCGAGACCCAGTGAGGTCATCCGGTGCAGCCAGTTGAGGCCGCGCAGCTGGTAGTCGCGCAGCGTCGCCGTCAGGGCCGCCGGCTGGCCGATCTCCAAGTCCGTGCCTTCCGGGTCGGCGAGGCGGTCGCGCAGCGCCGCGAGCCAGCCCGACGCCTCCACCTCGACCCGGCGCCCGTCCACCTCGGTGGACCCGGTGAGTACGGCTCCGAGCGCGTCGACCGGGGTGAGCTTGCGGTCCTGGCTCTCCCGGGCCCGCCTGGCCTCCTCGGGGTCGATGAGGACCCACTGGTCGCGCAACCGTACGACGGGGCGGGTCGCCTCGGCGAGCCGGTCCAGCTCGGCGCGGGTGAGTTCCTGGTCGCCCAGCGCGAACCGCCAGTTGAAGGCGAGCAGCGCGTCGGCGGACAGGAAGGACGGCAGGTCCGAACCGCCGTTGTCCGAGCGCCCGCCCCCGGGCGTGTCGTCCTCGTCGCCGTGGGCTCCGTCCGGCGTGTCGTGCCGCCAGGAGCCGGGCCCGTCGTCGCCGGGCGGACCGATGACGGCACGCGCCGTCAGCTTCCGGGCCAGTGCCTTCGGCCAGTGCACCTGGACACCGGTGGCGGCCAGCGCGCGCGAGGCCTCCCCGAGCAGTTCGGTGACCTCCTCGTCGGCGAGGTCGATGGCATCGGGCACCGTGGCCGACAGGAGAGGCGCCAGCGGGGGCCAGGCGCGTGCGGCGCGCCTGAGCGCCAGAAGGGCGTCCATCCGGGCCCGGGGGCCGAACGCCTCGCCCGAGGCGTCCCTGGCCCCCGTACCGGCCCACACCTCGCCGGCGTCGGCGACGACCGTCGGATCGCTGACGCTGTGCATCTGTAGGACAGCCCGGAACGCGGGGGCGGATCCGAGAACGTCGCTGTCGGGGAAGTCGCCTTCAGTGGAGGCGCCGTCGTAACGGTCGCCGTCCCCACGGCCACTGTTCGGTACGGCGGCCAGGCCTGGCAGCTCGATCCGGAGTGACAGCCGCACGCCCGCGTCGTGCCCGGCCGCCACGTCGGCGGCCCAGCCGCGCAGTTCGGGCAGCCGACGCGGCTCCGGCGCGGCGAAGGCGGGCGATCCGGTGGCGATCGGCGCGGCGGGAGTGCGTACGAGACCGTCGGCGACCGCGTCGAGGAACTGCCGCAGCAGCCGTTCCGGCTCGGGGAGCAGGAGCGGGCCCGTCGCCGTGGCGTCGAGCGGTACGGCGTGCGCGGCGGGCGGCATCGAGGCGGCGAGCGCGCGGATGCGCTCCAGGTCGTCGGCGGCGACGGGCCCGGCCCGCCAGGCGTCGTGGCCGTCCGTCGAGAGCCCGGGCAACAACTTGCCGCGCGCGGCGAGTTGCAGGGCGAGCAGGGACGCGGCGCCCCAGAAGGCCGCCGCGGGCGAGGCGTGCGCCGAGGCCCTGGCGCGGGTCAGCACGGGCAGCGCGTCCCGTACGGGCAGGGACAGTGCCGGGACGGTACGGAGCCGTACGTCGTCGCCGACGACGGTCAGGTCCTCGACGGAACCGGTCGACCCGGTCGACCCGGACGGGTCCGGCGAGCGCGGTGAGTTCTGCGAGGCCGCTGTGTCCGGCAGGGCGGGCGCGCCGGGCAGGTCGGGCAGAGCGTCGCCGTCCGGGTGCCAGAAGGCGATCCGGCCGGCGCGGGCGGGGTCGGCGGGCACGAAGAGCGCGTGGCAGCGGGCGAGTTCGGCGATCTGGGAGGGCGTAGCCGCAGGGGGCCTGTGTACGGCGATGACACATTCCTCAAGTTTGACTAGTGAAGGTGGAGCGGCCGAGGGTACCTCGCGCGGAACGCCGTTGGGTGGCACCGGACAGTGACAAGAATCATGGGCCGGGACGGGGGTGTAGGCAGCACCACCCCCCTGGGCGGGAATAACCCCCATCGCCTCGGGGTGTTGGCCGCATGGCTTTGGAGGGCCAACTCCGCGTACGTTTCTCCCGATCGGCGCGATCAAGCTCCAACAGCGCCACTCGAACAGCCCCACAGCCCTGCCATTTTCTACCTAAACGATCTACACGATCGTCGGCCTACAGACCGGAGACCGACATGTCCCAGGCCCCCGCAGAAGTCGCGGAGACCACCAACCCCGGCCCCCCCGCCGCCCGCACAGGCGGCAGCGACTTCGCGCCCCTTCTGCGGACGATCCGGGAGCAGGGCCTCCTCGAACGGCGGACCGCCTGGTACGCCCGGGGTATCGCCGTCAACCTGATCGAACTGGCGGCGATCGTGACCGGCCTGGTGCTGATCGGGGACTCCTGGTGGGCGCTGCTCCTGGCCCCGGCACTGGCGCTCGTGTCGGCCCAGATGTCGTTCATCGCGCACGACGCGGGCCACATGCAGATAGCGACCACTCGCGGTAGGAACCGTCTCGTACAGCTTTTCCACGCCAATCTTCTGCTCGGAATGAGCCAAGACTGGTGGAACGACAAGCACAACCGGCACCACGCCAACCCCAACCACCTGGAGAAGGACCCGGACGTCGGTGCCGACATCCTCGTCTTCGCGCAGCACCAGACCGGCGGCCGCAAGGGATTCCGCCGCTGGCTCACCCGCCACCAGGCCGTGATGTTCTTCCCGCTGACGACGCTGGAGGGCATCGCCCTCAAGGTGTACGGATTCCAGTCCGTCTTCTCCCGCGCCAATCAGCGTCAGAAGCCGCGTGAGCGCTTCCTCGAAGGCTCACTGCTCGTGGTGCACGTCATCGCCTACCTGGCGCTGCTGTTCACGACGCTGAGCGTCGGCCAGGCCGTCGTCTTCTTGCTCATCCACCAGATGATCTACGGCCTCCACCTGGGCATGGCGTTCGCGCCGAACCACAAGGGCATGACGATCCCGACCGAGGAGGAGTTCGCGAGCTGGGGCCACCTGCGGAAGCAGGTCCTGACCTCCCGCAACATCCGGGGCGGGTTCTTCACCGACTGGTTCCTGGGCGGCCTGAACTACCAGGTCGAGCACCACCTCTTCCCGAGCATGCCCCGTCCCCACCTGAAGCTCGCCCAGCCGGTGGTCCGCGCGTACTGCGAGGAGATGGAGGTCGCCTACGTGGAGACGAGCCTGGTCGACTCGTACCGGCAGGCACTCGGACATCTGCACGAGGTAGGCGCGCCGCTGCGCGAGGCGGCCTGACTCCGCGAGACCGAGAGCCGCTCACCGGGGCGCCGCGCACGTCCGCGGCGCATAGTGGAACTGGCGGACGCCCGCGAGCGTTCTATCAGCAGTGAGCGGCTTCGGCCGCGGAGGAGGCGTCGAAAATGTCGACTAGGGCAAAGATCGCTGTCGGGGGAGTGGCCGTCGGTCTTCTCCTGATTCCATTCATCGGATTCTGGATGTCGCTGCTGGTGGTGCTCGGCGTGCCCGCGGTGGCCTATCTGATGCTCGACCCGTCGCAGCGTCGTCGGCTCAAGCGCATCACGCGCAAGGAGATCGGCCGCTGACCCGGCGCTGACCCGCGGAGGGCCCCGTCCGCACACCGGACCGTGCCATTGGTCCGGTACGCGTACGGGGCCTCGTGAACTGCGGCGCCGGTCAGGACGGGCGGACAGCGATCTTGTCGAGCGCTTCGAGGAGCTTCGGCAGCTCGGGCCCGCGGCCCACCGGCAGTACGTCGTTCGGTTCGTCGTCCAGCAGGATGTAGGCGATGTCGTCGGTCCTGGCGACGAGGGACCAGCCCGGTCCGTCGGCCCGCAGCATCCGCGCGCCGGCGGGCGCGAAGCCGGAGCGGACCCGGCCCGGCGGAGGAGACGACTCCAGGTAGCCGTGCAGCTCCTTCAGTACGCGGCGTACGCCGTCGTGGAGGCCCCCGAGGTTCCCGGGGCCACCTGGGCCGCCGTCCTCCGTCGCGTCCGACGAGGGCTTCTCCGCGGCGGCCTCATCGGGGTCACCGTCGCCGCCCTCGTTCTCGGCGGATGCCGTATCCGTATCCGCATCACCGTCCGTGTCCGTGTCCTCGTCCGGCTGCCGAGCGTCCGCGCGCTGCTGCTCGTCCTCGGAGTCGAACTGCGCGCGCCACGCCTCCCACTGAAGCGCGATCTCGTCCGCGCCGAGACGGCGCTGCGCCGCCCCCCAGCTCGCCGTGTCGGGCGGTGCGAGCGGCGGTCTCGCCCCGTCGTCGTCCGCGCCCGGCTCCGGATCGGGATCGTGCGGCGCGGGGATCCCCGGCGCCGCGACCGAGAGCGCCAGCGGCCAGCCGGGAAGCGCCGCGACCACCGTCCGTTCGTCGGGAGACAGGTCGTACTCCATGCCGCAGTCCCACGCGGCGATGGCGACGGCCACCAGCGACACGTCGTCGACGGCCACCGTCCAGCGCGCACCGGTGCCGTCCTGGCCGAGCACCAGCCCGTACCCGCGGTCGTACGGCTCCAGCGCAAGCGCCGCGCACGCCTCGGGGAAATCGTCGCCGAGCACGCTGGGGAACTGCGCGGGTGTCAGCAGTACGGCCGACAGCACGAACAGTGCGTCCTCATCGGCGGATTCGTCCGTACCTGTCACGGCACCTCCCCATCCGATCGGTCGTGTCCGATCGGTCGTCGGCGCACCTTAGCCAGTCGGCCGCCCGGCCGTCGAGAGGTTGGTGGGCGGCCCGCGCGCGTCCGGGTCCCGCCGTCACGCGGCGGGCAGCCCCAGGAGGCTGCGTGCCACCGTCTGGGGCGACTCGTCCCGCTCCCGCGCCAGCGCGATCACGGCCCGGCACGCCAGCTCGCTGACCCCGAAGGACAGCGCCTCGGGGGAGACCCAGCCGGACGCCTCGTCCATCCGGTCCTGGTCGTCGTCGGCGGTCGCCGCGACATAGGTGGCTGCCGCCTCGAAGAGGTTGGGCTGCCGTGTCCGGCTCCGGGACGACGCGGCCGGCTCGGCGACCGGCGCGGCGGTCCGGTTCGATACGAACAACCGACGCAGCTTGTCGAACATCGTCCGTCCACCTTCCGCACATCCCTCGGGGACCCCGCCTCCTACGTAGGTTCGATACCCGTTCACGTGGCGGTGCACTCGGTACGGCTCGTCCCGGCCGACCGGGTGGCTCAGCCCTCGTGTACGGCGAGCGCGAGGAAGCGGTCGTCCTCGTCAACGTACGAGACGAGCCGCCAGCCCGCCCCCGCGAGCAGCGGACGCAGCATGCCCTCGGCGCGGAGATCGTCCGGTGTGATCCGCCGGCCCTGCCGGGCGGCCAGCGCGGCCCGCCCGATGGGGTGGAAGAGCGCCAGCCGCCCACCGGGCCGTACGACCCTGGCCAGCTCCCGCAGATTTGTGGCGGGCTCCGGCAGATGGGCGATCAGCCCGGCGGCGAAGACCGCGTCGAGGGAGTCCGCGCGCAGAGGCAGGCGTGCCACGTCGGCGAGCAGCAGGGTGCCGACCGCGTCGCGACCGCTCCGAACGGCCGCCGCGAGCATCTCGGGGGTGAGATCGGCGCCCAGCACCGTGCCCTGTGGCCCCACGGCGTCCCGTAGGGCCGTCAGCGCGCGCCCGGTGCCGCAGCCCGCGTCCAGGACGCTGTCGCCGCTACGCAGCCCCATGCCGGCCGCCGCGGCGGCATAGGCCGGGCCGTCGTCGGGGAAGCGCGCGTCCCAGTCCGCCGCCCGGACACCGAAGAATTCCTGTACGTGCGTGTGGTCGTGGGCCATGGGTACATGATCCCCCGCCGCGTACGGCCTGCCCCGCCCCGCCCTGCCCGCGTTGCGGGCCCGCGCCTGCCGCGCGAGTGTCGAAGCACCGAGTCAGAGGAGGACTGTCCCATGCCCATCGCCACGGTCGATCCCGCCACCGGCGAGACCCTGAAGACGTTCGACGCCCTGGGGTCCGACGAGATCGAGCGGCGGCTGGCCGCGGCTGCCGCGGCCTTCGACCGGTACCGCACCACGGACTTCGACCGCCGGGCCACGCTGATGAACCGCGCCGCCGACCTTCTTGAAGAGGATCAGGACGAGATCGCCCGCACCATGACCACCGAGATGGGCAAGCCGATCGGCGCCGCGCGCGCGGAGGCGGCGAAGTGTGCCAAGTCGATGCGCTGGTACGCGCGGCACGCGCGGGAACTGCTCGCCGACGAGCACCCGTCGGCCGCCGACGTCCAGGACTCCGGCGCCGCACGCGCGTACGTCCGCTACCGCCCCCTGGGCGTCGTGCTGGCGGTCATGCCGTGGAACTTCCCGCTCTGGCAGGTCGTACGGTTCGCCGCCCCCGCCCTCATGGCGGGCAACGTCGGTCTGCTCAAGCACGCGTCGAACGTCCCGCAGACCGCGCTGTATCTCGACGGCCTCTTCAGGAGGGCGGGTTTCCCCGAGGGCTGCTTCCAGACGCTGCTCGTGGGGTCCGACGCGATCGAGGGCATCCTGCGCGACAGCCGGGTGGCCGCGGCGACCCTGACCGGCAGTGAGCCGGCCGGGCGCGCCGTCGCCGCCGTCGCCGGCGACGAGGTGAAGCGGACCGTACTGGAACTCGGCGGCAGCGACCCGTACATCGTGATGCCGTCCGCGGACATCGACCGGGCCGCGCGGATCGCGGTGACCGCCCGGGTGCAGAACAACGGGCAGTCCTGCATCGCGGCCAAACGCTTCATCGTGCACGCCGACGTCTACGACGCGTTCGGTGAACGCTTCGTCGCCGGGATGCGGAAGCTGACCGTCGGCGACCCGATGGACGAGTCCACCGATGTCGGCCCGCTCGCCAGCGAACAAGGCCGCGCCGACCTGGAGGAACTGGTCGACGACGCGGTCAACCGAGGCGCGATGGCCCGCTGCGGCGGGCGGCGTCCCGACGGGCTGAGCCGCGGCTGGTACTACGAACCCACCGTCCTTACGGATGTCTCCGCCGACATGCGTATCCACCACGAGGAGGCGTTCGGTCCGGTGGCCACCCTGTACCGCGTGGCCGATCTCGACGAGGCGGTGAGCGTCGCCAACGACACCCCGTTCGGTCTCAGCTCCAACGTGTGGACGCGCGACGACGAGGAGGTGCGGCGCTTCGTGACCGACCTCCAGGCCGGCGGTGTCTTCTTCAACGGGATGACCGCCTCCCACCCCGCGCTCCCCTTCGGCGGCGTCAAGCGCTCCGGCTACGGGCGGGAGTTGTCGGAACACGGGATCCGCGAATTCTGCAACGTCACGACCGTCTGGCACGGTGCCGAGCCGGACGACAACGGCTGACGGACCGGCCGCGCCGGCGCGCCGCGAACTCACCCTCGGACTCGGACCCGCACGTGAACCGCCCCTGAACACCCCCTGTTTGCCTGGGATGTTCAGGGGCACACGCTGTTCGTGCTTCGGACAGGAGGCACGTCCGTGGAGCGGCGTACCGCTCCGGGCGTCGCCCGGCGGCCGGCCGTGTGCTCCCCCGGTGTCGACGGCCGCGTCGAGCGAGGAGCTGAAGAACATCATGACCCCTCGGGTGATGGCCTACCGGGTGCGGCACGAGGACGTGCCGGACACCTCCGAGGCCTTCGAGCGGGCCGCCGGACTGCCGGACGGCCCCGAGAAGGACCGGACGCGCGGGGAGATCGTCTGCGCCTGGCTCCCGATGGCCGACCGGCTGGCAGGCAGGTTCCGGCACCGGGGCGAAGCCCTGGAGGATCTGCGGCAGGTCGCCGCGATCGGACTGGTGAAGGCCGTGGAACGGTACGACCCGCATCGGGGCACCGCGTTCGAGAGTTTCGCCGTTCCCACGATCACCGGGGAACTCAAGCGGCACTTCCGGGACCGGCTCTGGTCCGTCCATGTGCCCCGGCGGGTGCAGGAGTTGCGGAGCCGCGTGCGTGACGCCCGCGACGAACTGGCCCAGCGGCACGGGATCATGGCACCGACGGTCGAGGAGATCGCCTTCCACACGGGGATGACCGAGGGCGAAGTGGTCATGGGTGTGGAGGCGATGGACTGCTTCAGCGTGCTGTCGCTCGACGCGAGCCTGTCCGCCGCCGCGGACGAGGGCCCCACACTCGGTGACTCCCTCGGCGCCTGGGACGAGGCGCTGGACGCGGTGATCGACCGCGAGTCGGTCAAGCCGCGGCTGCGCAGGCTGCCCGACCGGGAGAAGAAGATCCTCTATCTGAGGTTCTTCCGCGGGATGACCCAGAGCAGCATCGCCGAGGACCTGGGGATCTCACAGATGCACGTCTCCCGGCTGATCAACGACTCCTGCGCGCGCATCCGTAGGGATGTGCTGCGGGACGCCGCGTAGGCCGGCGACGGGCGTCGGTCCGCCGCTGCCGTGTGGTGGCCGGTTCGTCCCTGAGCGCCGACCGTGCGGCGCCCAAGGACGAACCGGCGGGTCAGGACGGTTTCGCGGCGGATCCGCCCTGGTGCGGGACACCGGGTCCGGCGCCTTCCCCGTGGCCGTACTGCTCCGCCTGCATGTGGAACATCGAGGCGTATCGGCCACCGGTCGCCAACAGGCTCTCGTGGTCGCCCTGTTCGACCAGCCGGCCCTCGTGCAGCACGTAGATGAGGTCCGCGTACCGCACCCCGGACATGCGGTGCGTGACGAGCACGACGGCCCTCCGCTCGTCGGCCAGCCCCCGGATCCGGTCGAAGGCCGCGATCTCCGAGCCCGGATCGAGGGCCGACGTGGGCTCGTCCACCACGATCACCTGGGCGTCCCGGTAGTGGGCACGGGCCAGGCCGAACTTCTGCCACTGCCCGCCGGACAGCTCGGACGCCCCGCGGAACACGCGGGCCAGCAGGGTGTGGAAGCCCTTCGGCAGACTCTCGGCGATCCGGTCCGCCCCCGAGTACCGCGCCGCCGCGGCCAGGTCGCCGTCGGCGGCGTCGGGCCGGCCGATCTCGATGTTCGCCCCGGCGGTCACCGGCCAGCGCTCGAAGTCCTGGGTGAGCAGTGACACCCGGTCGAAGATCTGCTCGCGGTCCGCCTCGGCGACGTCCACGCCGTCCCACGCCAACCGTCCGCTGTCGGGGAGGTGCAGCCCGGCGAGGAGCTTCACGAGCGTGCTCTTCCCGGAACCGTTCTCACCGACCAGGGCGACCACCGAGCCCATCGGGATCGTGAGGGACAGCTCGGTGAGCGCGGGTGTCTCCCGGTCCGGATAGCTGAAGGACACCCCTTCCAGGGTGATCACCGTCGTGGGCTCGGGGATCGGGAGGCCGCCGGACGGGATGGACCTGTTGCCCGCTTCCGCGAGGAACCGTTCCATGTCACGTACGTACAGAGACTCCTCGTGCAGCGAGTTCGTGGTCAGCACGAGAGCGCCCAGGCTCGCCGAACCCGAGCGGACGGCGATCACGGCGGTGCCCGCGACGGCCAGCTCCATCCGCCCCGACATGATGAGCGCGGCCATCGCCCCGTACGTGATGAGCGCGGCCACGCCCGACAGTGCCGCGGCGAGCAGTTCGGTGGCGGCCTTGTCCTTGGCCAGCCGCGTCGCCTCGGTCTCCGCGCTCTCGGCCATGTTGCGGTAGTGCCGCAGGAGGAAGCGCCCCACACCGTGCACCCGTACCTCGTGCGCGGCGGAGCGGGAGATGAGGAGGCCGGCGATGAGACGGCTGGCGCGCAGATGCTCCACCCAGGACATCACCGACAGATACCGCCGCTGGGACACCCGCATCGCGCCCCAGCCGCGCGGCGCCGCGATCAGCAGGAGCATCGGCAGCAACAGCGGGTGCAGCACGGTCAGCACACCGCCGACGGCGAGCAGCGAGATGACGCCGTTCATGGTGGCGACGCAGGCACCGACCATCCGCCTCGCCGACGGCGGACCGTGCTGCGCGGTGTCGATCAGGCGGCGGAACTCGCCGTCCTCGATCGCCTCCAGCTCCACCCGGGCCGCGGCGCGTAAGTACTGCTCGTTCGCGGCTCGTTCCACCTTGGGCTCCAGCCGGCCGGCCGCCGACGTCGACCACGACGCCAGGAGCGCGCCCGCCACCGCGACCACCGCGCCCACGATCAGGGCGGGCACCGCGTCGGAGACACGGTCGGCGGCGCTTCCGCCGGCCAGGAGCGAGCCGAGTACGGAGTTGACCACCAGCAGACCCAGCGCGGCCGTCAGCCCCTGGCCGGCCTCGGCGACACCGACGGTCACCAGCGCCGGCCGGTCCGTCCGCCACGCGAGCCGCAGGGTGCCCGCGACCATTCTCGGCATCGAGCGAACGGCGGACAGCATGCTGACTTCGAGATAGGCCCACTCGTGGTCGGCCCAGCCGGTGTCGTAGCGGAGTGGTCCGCCGAACAGCTCGCGTTCGCTGTCCGACACCGCGCTCTCGGCGGGCCTGGGACGCTTCAGCAGCCTCATGACGCGCCACCCCCGGCGTCAACCTGACGCATCGCGGGCCGGGCGGAGCGCGACCGTCTCTCGAACGCGCGGTGAACGTCGAAAGGCAGGGAAGTGAGCTTCATGGTTCCTCCGGGAGCGACGTCGATGTGCGGGGCGTTGGATGAACGCTGCTGATCAAGTGGCCGTAACGGGGGGAGTGGTGCGAATTCTCGACGGAAATCTCGCGTTGACCGCAGAGATGAACAGACGTGCGTGAAAGTGGCCGTAATCCTGTGTTCGCTTCACTCCCGTGTGACAAGTGGCCCGATCGAGGGACGGCGTTGCGGTGGTGAATTGGCGGAAGCGGCGCCTTGGCGCCGGAGGCTGCGGAGGGGGAGCGGTCTGTCGTCGGTGGTGGGGCGAGGAGTTGCGAAGGCATACAGCCGGGCCCGGTGATGATCGTTCCGACCGACGGGAACGGCCGGTTCCGTCTGACGCTCCGAGGTCCCTGGACCGCTTGCCCGTGAGCAGTCGGTGCGCGAGGCTGGGCGACCGACGGGGGAGATACGGGGCACAGGGCGCGGTACCTGTCTGAACGGGGAGAGTGGTCACGAATGGCGTTGGAAGACGGACTTGACTGGCTTCTGGAGGATCTGACCGGTCGGGTCGAGCCGATACGACACGCGCTCGTGCTGTCCAACGACGGGCTGGTGACCGGGAGCAGTTCCGGTCTGGCGCGTGAGGACGCCGAGCACCTGGCGGCGGTCTCGTCCGGTCTGCACAGCCTCGCGCGGGGATCCGGTCGGCACTTCAACGCGGGCAGGGCGCGGCAGACCATGATCGAGTTCGATGACGCGCTGCTGTTCGTCACGGCCGCCGGGGACGGCAGTTGCTTGTGCGTGCTGAGCGACGCGGACGCCGATGTCGGCCAGATCGCCTACGAGATGACTCTGATGGTGAATCGCGTCGGTGAGCATCTCGGTATCGCGGTGCGGCAGTCGGGGCCCACGCACACGACGGTCACGGACGCCTGAGCGCTGCGGGGAAGTTATCCACAGGGCAAGCGGGATTCTTGACGCGGAGATACGATCGTCACCGAGAGTAGTCAATCACTCGCGGGGGAGACGTCGATGTCTGTCATGGAAATCTCGGAAACACTCGCCGCCGGCCGGGCGGCGCAGGAACTACGCCTGAGGCGGGGCGAGTTCGAACTGGCCACGCAGTTGGGCCATGTCCGTACCGTCGGTGGGTCCGTGAGCGGCCGGCGCAGGGTCGCGCGGGGTGAGGTCGAGCGGCTTCGGCGGGCGGCGGGCTTCCCCGACGCGCTGCGCGAGCGGGTGCGGACGGTGGGTACGGCCGAGGGGGCGGAGCTGATGGACATCAGCCCCGGCCGCTTCACCCGGCTCGCGCGTGCGGGGTATCTGGTGCCGGTGCGCTTCTATCTCAATCGGTATCGAGCGGTCGTCTGGCTCTATCTGGCCGAGGAGCTGCGGGCACTCGCGAGCAGTGAACCGGGTCTGCTGACGGGCCGGTTGCCACAGGGGAAGACGCACTCACGAGCGCGCTCGGAGCCACGGACGCCGACCGGCGGTTCCGACGCCGACATCGATGCGGCTGAACCGGCCGAGGCGACGGCGGGGGAGGACTGTCGTCCGCGCAACTGGCGTGGCCGTCGCATCGGTCTTCTGCTGCACGAGAGCGACGACCGGTGGGAGCGTGCGGCGATCGTCGGTTCCGTGCTCGATCCGGTCCAACTCGCCGAGCTGGTACCGGATCCGTACGAGCGCGCGTCTCTGAACCGTCTGCGGCCGGACCTCGCGCCGGGCCGTCCGGGATCGGAGGCGGGGCGCGAGGCCGTACAACGGCTGCTGACCGCCGATGATCCGGACGAGATCAGCTGGCACCGGTCCAGCCTGACGGCGCTGCTGGCCGACGCCCGGCGGGACCGGGAGGCGCCACGCCCGAGCGGCACGACGTCCGAGCCGGCACGAACGCCCGAACCGGTACGGGCATCCGCACCGGCACCGGCTTCCGTGCCGGTACGGACAGTTGAACCGGTCCTGCATAGTGGCGGGCGGGGGCGTCCGTTGCTGACCCGGCTGAGGATCAGGCGGAACCGGGACCGGGAGGCTGCCGCCGTGCTTCGCGGCGGCAACGCCGACGGGTGAGGCCCAGCCCGACCCGAACTGAATCGACCCGACCCGACTGGTTCGGTCCCGCTCGGTCAGGACTTGGCTTTCTCGCCGGTGACCATGGTGAGTTCAGGGGAGAAGCTGCCCCACTCTCCGTCCGGCAGCTTCGCGCGGATCTTCACCTTGTAGCTGACGCCGGGCTTCTTGCCCGCGAAGACGCTCTCGGTCGTCTTTCCCACGGGCGGCTTGTTGCCCCAGACCAGTGTGGTGGTCAGCTTCCCGTTGAGATGGATCTCGTACGAGGGCACCTCACCGTCGACCTCGGGCGGCAGCCACGACAGATCGAGGTAATACGCGCCCTCCTTGACGTTCTTGTGGCGCGCGACCTTGAAGCTGAGCGGTGCGGTGTCGGGGTCGTCGCCCGGCCCCTTCGGGGTGCTGATCTTCACCGGGTCGCTGGCCGGCGAGGTGTTGTCGGCGGCGTCGCGGGCCTGGAGGGTGAAGGAGTAGGCGGTGCCCGGGCGTAGCCCCGTGACCTTGGCCCTGGTCTCACCGCCGCTCACGCTGTGGATTTTCGAGCCGCCCTGAAGGATGTCGTACGAGGTGATGCCCTGGCCCTTGCCCGGTGCGCTCCAGGTCAGCTCGGCGCCCTTCGAACCGTCGTGCTTGCCGCGCAGCTTCACCGGTTTCGCCGGAGCCTTCTTGTCCTCGGCGGTCACCGCGGGCGTGGTGACGGGTTTCTTCTGGCTGTGCGGCGAGAGGTTGCCGGCTGCGTCCTTGGCCCGCACGGAGAACGAGTAGGCGGTGGACGGCTTGAGGCCCGTGACATCGATCATCGTCGTGTCGGCGGGAACGTCCTTGACCTTGTCCTTCCCGCGGTAGACGACGTAGCCACTGACCGCGACATTGTCCTTGGCCTGGGCCCACATGACGTGTGCGGACAGCGCGCTGCCGGCCTGAACGCTGAGGCCGGTCGGTGCCGATGGCGCCTGCGAGTCCTTGTCGTCACCGCCGCCGCAGGCGACGAGAGTGAGGGCGGTAGCGGTAACGAGCGCGACCTGGGTGGGGGTCCGTCGCACGATCGTCTCCTCCGTCGAAAGCAAGGGGCAATGGTCTAGACATATATGACACACTGTCGGGTTCACTTCAAGAGGCAGTGCCAGTCGTAATCCGAACTCAACGGAGGCCGACACTCCACCACGGCCCCACCGACCGTGCCGCACACGGGCCCCCGCGCACAATGACCTTGGCCCACCAGACAGCCGGAAGGAACTGAACGTGCAGATCGACCTCGCAGGCAAGACCGCTCTGGTCACCGGCTCCACCCAGGGCATCGGGGCGGCCATCGCGACCGGGCTCGCCCGCGCCGGAGCGCGCGTCGCGGTGAACGGACGCTCCGAGAAGTCCGTGGCCGCCGCCCTCGACAAACAGCGCGCCGCGTCCCCCGACGCCGAGTTCCTGGCCGCACCCGGTGACGTCTCCACAGAGAGCGGCGCCGAGCAGGTCCTCGAAGCCGTGCCACAAGTGGACATCCTCATCAACAATCTGGGCATCTTCGGTTCCCGGCCCGCGCTGGAGATCAGTGACGACGAGTGGCGGCGCTACTTCGAGGTCAATGTCCTCGCCGCCGTCCGCCTCACGCGCGCCTGCCTCGGCGGGATGACCGAACGCGGCTGGGGGCGGATCCAGTACATCGCGAGCGACTCCGCGATCGTCGTCCCCGCCGAGATGATCCACTACGGAGTCTCCAAGACCGCCCTGCTCGGGGTCTCGCGAGGCTTCGCGAAGGCGGCGGCGGGGAGCGGCGTCACAGTGAACTCCGTACTCGCGGGGCCCACCCACACCGGCGGCGTCGAGGACTTCGTCTACGAACTCGTCGACAAGTCCCTTCCCTGGGAGGAGGCCCAGCGCGAGTTCATGCTCAAGCACCGGCCGCAGTCGCTGCTCCAACGCCTCATCGAGCCGGAGGAGATCGCGAACATGGTCGTCTACCTCAGCTCGCCTTTCGCGTCGGCGACCACCGGGGCCGCGGTCCGTGTCGACGGTGGATACATCGACTCGATCGTTCCCTGATTCCCGATTGATGACAGGATGGCTCGCTGTGCAGACCAACACACTTGTCGTCCGTCGCGCGGTGACCGCCGACGCGTCCGACATCTCCGGACTGTGGCTGAGATCCTTCGCGGCCGCCCTCCCGAGCGTCACACGCCCCCACAGCGAGCAGCAGGTGCACGCCTGGATCCGAGACATCGTCCTGCCGACCCAGGAGACCTGGGTGGCGACCGCCGGGGAGGCGGTCGTCGGCATGATGGTGATCGAGGGCGGCGATGTCGACCAGCTGTATCTCGATCCGGACCACCGGGGCTGCGGCATCGGCGCCCGCCTGATCGACCTGGCGAAGCGGCGCCGGCCGGACGGACTGTCCCTGTGGACGTTCCAGATCAACGGCCCGGCCCGGCGCTTCTACGAGCGCCACGGCTTCGTCCCGGTCGAGAAGACCGACGGCAGGGGCAACGAGGAGAACGAACCGGACGTCCGCTACTGCTGGTATCCCGAACCGGGCGGCAGCGCCATCCCGGCGCCTGCGGGGGAGTCGGACCCGGCCGCTCACTGACGGCGGGCAGTCGTACATCCGGCGCCGCCTGCCGGCCAGGGGCGAGATCGCGTCACATCCGTGGCGCGACCCAGCCAACTCCCCTTGCGGTGAGGGTCAGTTGAAGGACGCGGTTCCGCCTCACGGTGACCGGCGTGGCGGACATGCCCTGCTCACCGATATCGAACAGGCGGCGCGCGTCGGCCGATTCGCGAGCGGACCGGCCGAAAATCGTCAGTTGGTCTAGACCTTGACAGGTAGTAGCGATTCCGGTTTGGTTCCCTCACCCCCATGGCGGCCGTCGCTCAACGACGGCCGCGCGAAGGAGTGAGTCGCTTGCGACAGCGAATCCTTGCACTGTTCACCGCACTGGTCTCGGCCATGGCCCTCGCGGTGTTCCTACCCGCCTCGACCTCGGCGGCAGCCACCTCGGCCGCCGCGTGTACCACCGGCTGGAACGCGTCCACCGTCTACTGGGGCGGCGACACCGCGTCGTACAACGGCCGCAATTGGACGGCGAAGTGGTGGACCCAGAACGAGAGACCCGGCACGGTTGACGTCTGGGCCGACAACGGCGCCTGTGGTGGCGGCCCGACGGACCCGCCGCCCACGGGTGGCTTCGTGGTCAGCGAGTCGCAGTTCAACCAGATGTTCCCGAGCCGGAATTCCTTCTACACCTACAACGGTCTCAAGGCCGCGCTGAGCGCCTACCCGGCCTTCGCGAACACCGGCAGCGACACCATCAAGCGCCAGGAGGCCGCGGCCTTCCTCGCCAACGTCAGCCACGAGACCGGCGGCCTCGTCCACATCGTGGAGCAGAACACGGCCAACTACCCGCACTACTGCGACACTTCGCAGTCGTACGGCTGCCCGGCCGGCCAGGCCGCGTACTACGGCCGCGGCCCGATCCAGCTCAGCTGGAACTTCAACTACAAGGCCGCGGGTGACGCCCTCGGCATCGACCTGCTGAACAACCCCTGGCTCGTCCAGAACGACGCGGCCGTCGCCTGGAAGACCGGCCTCTGGTACTGGAACACCCAGAACGGCCCCGGCACCATGACCCCGCACAACGCGATGGTCAACAGCCGTGGATTCGGCGAGACCATCCGCAGCATCAACGGAAGTCTCGAATGCAACGGGGGCAACCCCGGTCAGGTCCAGAGCCGGATCGCCAAGTACCAGAGTTTCGTCCAGATCCTCGGCACCACGCCCGGCGGCAACCTCAGCTGCTGAGTCCGGAGCGTCACTACGACAATCGGACGTAGTTCAGAGAACTGTTCTGCGACCTCCTCGTTGACTGGTTCGGGGCAGAGGCCCATCTGCCCCGAACCAGATCAGTGTCCGTGCCCCGCCGCGTACGTGTGGCGGGGCACGGCCGACGAGTGGAGGTTCGCCATGGCAGGCGGTACCAAGCTGGAGCCGGGGCCCGTTGGGGCACGGCCCGCGGAGTCCCTGGCCCTCGTGCCACCCCAGTCGCACCAGCCCCATGAGCCGCCCGCGTCACCGATGCCACAGCCCTCGCCCCCGCCTCCGCCCAGCCGCACCCGGCGTCTCTTCCTGCGCGCGGCATTCGCCCTCGGGGCGATCGGCGGAACGGCCGCGGCCCTGACGCCCATCTTCCGGGCCGACCCCCGCAGGACCGCCGCACCGGCCGCACCGGCCACGGATGGCGCGGCTGCCGACGGCCCACCGCCCGGGGAGCGCTTCGACGAGATGTACGGCGGCCGGCACATCCAGGGGACGGAGGCCGACGTCCGTATCGACGGCCGGCCCCTGCATCTCATGCGCCGCGCCGACAGCAGCTACGTCAGCGTGGTCAATCACTTCGAGTCGTTCCCGACGGCGCTCGCGACCGCCCGCGCGGCGGTCGACGACCTCGGCGGTGCCCAGCTCTCGCTCGCCGGACCGGCACTTCACTGACCGCAGGGAGGACCCTCCACGGTGCACATCAGAAAGAATCAGCGGAATCTCACCAGCGCGGAGAAGAAGCGCTTCGTCGCCGCAGTCCTGGAACTCAAACGCCAGGGGGACTACGACGGCTTCGTCCGCCAGCATGTCCAGTACTACCGGGCCGACGGCGACGACGGGCTCCGGTCCGGACATATGGCGCCCTCGTTCCTGCCGTGGCACCGCAAGTACCTCCTGGAGTTCGAGCGGGCGCTTCAGCGCGTCGACCCCAAGGTGACGGTGCCGTACTGGGACTGGACGACCGACAACACACCGGCCGCGTCCCTCTGGTCCGAGGACTTCCTCGGCGGCGACGGCCGTTCGTCCGACGGGCAGGTCACGACAGGGGCGTTCGCCTACGGGGCGGGCAACTGGAACATCAATGACGGGGTGCTGGAGCGGAGGTTCCTCGTCCGGGCCTTCGGCCGCCCCACCTCCCCGATCGCGCTGCCCACCAAGGACGAACTGGCCTGGGCGATGGACGAGTCGGTCTACGACGCCGCGCCCTGGGACTCCACCGTCACGCGCGGTTTCCGCAACCGCCTCGAAGGCTGGACGGCGGGCAACGACAAGACGCGGTGGCGCAACCACAACCGTGTCCACCGGTGGGTGGGCGGCCAGATGCTGGGTGCGACCGCGCCCCATGACCCGGTCTTCTGGCTCCATCACGCCTTTGTCGACCTTCTCTGGGACCGCTGGCAGAAGAAGCACCCGAAGTCGGCCTATCAGCCGCAGCGCAAGCTGGGCGGCGACGATCCACAGCGCGGCCGGGCGATCAGCGTGGACGAGCCGATGCCGCCGTGGGGGACGAAGCCGTCGGAGATGCTCAGCCACCAGAGTCTCTACCGCTACGACGCCTGAGTCGGGCGGGTCCCCGGCTCCCACGCACAATGGCCTCCCGCATGAGATGCGGGAGGCCATTGCCTCATGTCTCAGTCACACCCGGGGACGTACGTCCCCGGGTGACGGAGGCTCAGCGGCCGTAGCCACCCTCGTGGTGCTTGCTGTCGACGTTGACGCACTGGTTGCCGAACGCCGGGTTGAGCAGGCCGATCACGTCGATGGTGTTGCCGCAGAGGTTCACCGGGATGTGCACGGGGACCTGGACCAGGTTGCCGGAAAGGACTCCGGGCGAACCGACGGCCGCGGCCTCGGCGCCGGCGTTGGCAGAGGCCATACCGGCACCGCCGGCCAGCACGGCGCCCGTGCCGGCGAGAACAGCAGCGGCCTTCGCAATACGCGACATCAAGTTTCTCCTTGAACGTTTCGAGCACAGCCGCACGATGCGCGGCCTTCACGCACGTTCAACGCGCAAACTCACCCTCGGTAACGAAATTGAGCCAATCGGTGAGAGAACGGCATGTGACAAAGGGGTGCACGGCTGTTTACCCTCGGGGTGAACGCTTGTGCACCCCCTTCGCGATGTGCGGTCACGGAGGCCGCGGCAGAACAACGGAGACCAGATGCCCGCAGGAGAGATACCGAAGCCGGAGCCCGTGGAAGGGCAGCGCCGGCGCTGCCTCGTCGCCGTACTGGCCTTCTGCGGCGTCGTGGTCGCCGTGATGCAGACGCTGGTCGTGCCCCTCCTGCCGCATGTCCCCGCCCTGACGGGCAGCACACCGGCGGCGGCGAGCTGGCTCGTCACGATCACACTGCTGACCGGCGCGGTCTTCACGCCCGTACTCGGCCGCGTCGGCGACATGTACGGCAAGCGCAGGGTCCTCATCGCCTCGCTCGGTGTGCTCGTCGCCGGTTCGGTCCTGTGCGCCGTCAGCTCCCACATCGGTGTGCTGATCGCCGGCCGGGCCCTCCAGGGCGCGGCGCTCGCCGTCGTACCGCTCGGCATCAGCATCATGCGCGACGAACTCCCGCCCGCGCGGCTGCTGTCCTCCGTCGCCCTCATGAGCTCGACCCTCGGGATCGGCGCCGCCGTGGGACTGCCCGTCGCCGCCCTCGTCGTACAGAACTTCGACTGGCACACCATGTTCTGGGCCTCGGCCGTTCTGGGGCTGGTCGACATCGTCCTCGTCCTGTGCTGCGTTCCGGAGTCCCCACTCCACTCCCGGGGCCGGTTCGACGTCATCGGCACGCTCGGCCTCTCCGCGACCCTCGTCAGCCTGCTGCTCGCCGTCACCCAGGGCGCGGACTGGGGCTGGACCTCCGTGCGCACCGTCGGCCTGCTGGTGGCGGCCCTCGTCATCGGTCTGCTCTGGGGGGCGTACGAGCTGCGCACCACGTCCCCCATGGTCGACCTGCGGGTGTCCGCGCGCCCGGCCGTGCTGCTGACGAACATCGCCGCCCTTCTCATCGGCTTCGCCTTCTACGCGAACTCCCTGGTCACCGCGCAGATGGTGCAGGAGCCCACAAGTACCGGCTACGGAATCGGCGCGTCCATCGTCGTCGGCGGGCTGTGTCTGCTGCCCGGTGGTCTCGCCATGGTGGCGCTGTCGCCGGTGTCGGCCAGGATCTCCGCGAAGTACGGCCCCAAGACGGCGCTGGCGCTGGCCGCCGCCGTGATGGCGGTCGGGTACGTGGTGCGCTTCTTCACCAGTCACAGCCTGTGGCCGATCATCGGTGGCGCGACCGTCGTCGCGGCGGGCACCGCCATCGCCTACTCCGCCCTGCCCGCGCTCGTCATGCGCGCGGTGCCGGCGGGCGAGACCGGCGCCGCCAACGGCCTCAACACCCTGATGCGGTCCGTGGGGCAGGCCTTCTGCAGCGCGGTGGTCGCGGCCGTGCTCGCCAACATCACCTTCCAGGCCGGCGGCCGTACCGCCCCGACCCTCCACGCTTACCTGCTGGTCTTTCTCATCGCCGCAGGCGCGGCCCTGCTCGCCCTGGCGGTCACCCTGTGCCTGCCGGGCCGGGCGATGGCGGCCGAGCCGGGTACCGTCGGCAAGGAGCACACAGCAAGCCGTACGTTGGCCGAGGAGAGCGCATGACGACGACCGGGCGTGCGGCCGACGAGACGACGGACCCGGGCGAGGAGTCCGGCGCGGAGAGCGGCACGGAGAGCGGCGCGGCGAAGTCGAACGGCGCGGACCCCGCAGACGACTCCGCCGCGGAACCCGGTACCGGTCGTCTCGCGATTCTGCGGGCCGCGCGGCGCGCGTTCACCCAGCGTCCGTACGCCGAGGTGACCATGCGGGGCATCGCCGCCGACGCGGGCGTCAGCGCCTCGCTCATCGTCAAACGCTTCGGCACCAAGGAACGCCTCTTCAACACCGTCGCCGACTTCGGTCCCGCCGCGGACAGACTCTTCGCCGCGCCGCCCGCCGACCTCGGCAGACACCTCGTGCTGACCATGGTCCGGCTACGGCGCGAGAACCACTCCGACCCCCTCCTGCGCGTCGTCTTCTCGCTCGGCAACATGGACGAGCGGACCCTGCTGCGCGAGCGCTTCCGCGAGCAGGTCACCGCACGGCTGGCCGGTCTCATCGGCGGGGAGCAGCGTGAGCTGCGGGCGGAGCTGATCACCGGCCAGCTCCTCGGTCTCGGTGCCACCCTCAGCCTCCACCGCCCCGGAGCCGGTGAGCGCGCCACCCCCGAACAGCTGGCGGACCTCTACGCGCCCGCGCTCCAACGGCTGATCACCGGTCACTGAGCGCGCGCGGAACCGGGCACCGGCTCGTACCATTTCGTACCGGCCCATATCGTCCGCTTGCGGTCCGTACCGGTGCCGCGCACACAATTGACAGCAGAAGGTAGGGAACAAACCGACCTGCCGTGCCCGCGACTGGGAAGAGGGGCCCGTGAGTGTCGACCCGCCACCCGGCCTCCCCCTCCCCGACCGGCCCGACCAGTCCGATCAGCCCGGTCCGTTCGCACCGGACTGGCCCGCCGGCCCCGACCTGACCCTCGCGTTCAACCGCATGGGCAGCTTCGACATCGACCTCCGCAGCGAGCGCATGCATCTGGATCCCGGCGCCCTCGACGCGTTCGATCTGCGCCCCGACGAGTACGACGGCCACATGGCGGTCGCCAACCGCGTGCCCGCCGATGAGCTGGAGCGCCTGGACACGCTGATCCGGCGGGCGCTGGAGAGCGGCAGGGAGATCTACGGGGCGTACTTCCGGATCCGCTGCCGCGACGGATCGCCCCGCTGGCTCCACACCCAGGGCCGTCTCGTACGCGGTACGACAGGCGACCCGTACCGGGTCATCGGCATCGTGCGCGACGCCACCCGCGAGCTGGACGACGCCGCCCTGCGCACCGAACTGGTCGAGACCCGTCGCCGGCTCACCAGCATGGTCCGCCGTGTCACCGCCCTGCTCGCCCGCGCGACCACCATGAACGACGTCACCGACGCGCTGAAGGACACCGAGGCGCTGAGCAACCTCGGCGCGGTGAGCGTCATGCTCGGCGTCGTCGAGAACGGACGTGTCCATACGGTCACCGAGGGGCGGCTGGGTCTGTACGTCCCGGAACTCCAGTACACGCGGATCGACGCGCCATTCCCGATGAGCGAGGTCGTCCGGACGGTACGGCCCCGCTACATCACCTCACGCGAGGAGTTCCGGCGCTGTTTCCCGCCGCTCTGGGAGCACATCGAACACCTCCCGGTGGCATCGGGCGCCTATCTGCCCCTGATCGTCCAGGGCCGGACCATCGGCGCCCTCGGACTGCTCTACGCCCGGCACGGCGGTTTCACCGGCGAGGAACGCAACCTCCTGGTCACGCTCAGCAGCAGCATCGCCCAGAGTCTCCAGCGCGCGATGCTCTTCGAGCAGGAGCACGATCTCGCCGAGAGCCTGCAACAGGCCATGCTGCCGCACCGTATCCCCGAGGTCCCCGGCGCCCGGATCGCCGTCCGCTACCGCGCGGCCAGGGCCGGACGTGACATCGGCGGCGACTGGTACGACGTGATCCCGCTGCCCGGCGGCCGGGTCGGTCTGATGATCGGTGACGTCCAGGGGCACGACACGGACGCCGCCGCCGTGATGGGACAGCTGAGGATAGGGCTGTGGGCGTACGTCTCCGAGGGGCACTCGCCCGCCACGGCGATGGCGCGCGCCTCCGCCTTCCTCCACGAGCTGGACACCGAACGCTTCGCCACCTGCACATACGCGGAAGTCGACCTGTCGACAGGAGCACTCCAGATCGTCCGGGCGGGCCACCTCGAACCGATGGTGCGCCGCCGCGACGGCAGGTGCGTCACCATCGACACCGAGGGCGGCCTGCCGCTCGGGATCGTGAACGGGCCCGATCGGCGCGGCGGCACCGACTACCCGGTCACGCGGGCGACTCTCGCTCCCGGCGACACCCTGCTCATCTACACCGACGGGCTGGTGGAGCGGCCGGGAGCCACGCTCGACGCGGGTCTCGACCGGCTCGCGCGGGCCGTACAGGACGGCCCCCGGGACACCCAGGAACTGGCGGACCGTCTCGGCGACCTGGTGGGGGAGCACGGCGGCGGTGACGACATGGCCCTGCTGCTCATGCGCAGGGAACCCCCGCCCCGCGACATATGACGAACCGTCGACCGATCTGAGCGTCCCTCGCCTCTTTCTGACGCATCATCAGCTAATTCGGCGGGTGCCTCCGCCATTTCGGCGGCCATCCCACGTCACTTCCACGGTGCCCCCTGTTCTCCCCGACGTGTCCGTGAACCTCTGGCGAACCGGGGCAGACACGGCGATGCTGGGCGGCTGACAGCGCTTACTACCCGCGCCAACCCCCCTTACTCCAGGAGAACTTGTGGGCCCAGGTATTGCCCGCCGGTCCGTCGTGCTGCTCGCGGCGGTCACCGCACTGACAACGGGAGCCATCACCCCGTCCGTCGCCGACTCCACCCCCGACCCCCGTCCGCGCAACGCCGCCGAGGTGCTGCGCCCCGTCGCGCCACCACCGGCCAGCAGACCGGCCGGTGACCCCAGATCTGTCGTCGACGGCGACGGCATCGAGACCGCGCGCAGCTCCCGCCCCGTCGCGCCGGGCGTCAGCCTCACCTCGTACGACCGCCTCGAATCCGACAAGTGGCTGCGCGTCGACGCGCTGTCCGTCGACCTCGACGGCGGCGGCGTCCGGGCCGACTACCTCTCCTCGGGCAAGGTCGCCGACCGCCGCAGCGTCTCCGAACTCGCCGCCGGGCACGACCCCGGCAAGGGCCGCCGCACCGTCGCCGCCATCAACGCCGACTTCTTCGACATCAACGAGACCGGCGCGCCGCAGGGGCCCGGCATCAAGGACGGCGCCCTGACCCAGTCGCCCGCCGCCGGTGCCAACAGGGCCGTCGGTATCGGCCCCGAGAACGCCGGGCGCGTCCTGGAGCTGTACTTCGACGGCACCCTGACACTGCCCACCGGACCGCGGCCCCTCGCCGCTTACAACGCCGCGAACGTACCGGCCGGCGGCATCGGCGCGTACACCGCCGCGTGGGGCCAGGCCAACCGGGCGCTCACCGTGGACACCGCGAGACCCGTGGCCGAGGTGGCCGTCCGGGACGGCAAGGTCGTCACCGTCACCGACACCCCCGGCACCGGACCGATCGAGTCCGGCACCACCGTTCTGATCGGGCGGGAGGCCGGCGCCGTACAGCTCCAGGCACTGCGCCCCGGGGACCCGGTGGCCGTCGAGTACAGCCCGCGCACCAACGGCGGGCCCGTGCCGCGCACCGCCGTCGGCGGACGCGAACTCCTCGTCGTCGACGGCGTGGCGCAGAACCACGAGGGCCAGGGCAACAACACCGCCGCGCCCCGCACCGCCGTCGGATTCTCCAAGGACGGCAGCGAGATGCGGGTGATCACCGTCGACGGCCGGCAGGCCGACAGCGGTGGTGTCACCCTCACCGAGCTGGCCGTGATGATGAAGCAGGCCGGCGCGTACAACGCGCTCAACCTCGACGGCGGCGGCTCCTCGACGCTCGTCGCCCGCGAGCCCGGCAGCGACGCGCTCCAGGTGGAGAACGCCCCGTCCGACGGCAGCGAGCGCACCGTCCCCAACGGCCTCGCCCTCACCGCGCCCGACGGCAGCGGGCGCCTCGACGGCTTCTGGGTCGAGACCCGTACGCCTGCCGGAGCCGCGCCCGGCGACGACCCCGTCAAGGGCGGCCACCCCGAACGCGTCTTCCCCGGACTGACCCGCGCCCTCACGGCGGCCGGTTACGACGAGACGTACGGCCCCGCGCAGGGCGACCCGCGCTGGCGGACCGAACGGTCCTCGGTCGGCCGGGTCGACGACGACGGGCTGTTCACCGCCCGCCGCAGCGGCACCACCGAGGTCCGCGCGGAACGCGGACGAGCCGCCGGATCCATCGAGTTGACCGTCCTCGACGACCTCGCGCGGATCCGGCCGACCACCACCCGCGTCGGCCTCGCCGACGGCAGGGCGACCGGCACCTTCGGCATCGTCGGCCTCGACGCGCACGGGGCGTCCGCGCCCGTGGAGCCGCGCGACGTGAAGCTGGAGTACGACCGCGCCCTGTTCGCCGTCGCCGACGACGGCAAGGGTGCCTTCACCGTCACCTCCAGGACCGGCGGTGGCGCGGGACGGATCACGGCGACCGTCGACGGCGTCACCACCGCGCTCGCGGTGAGCGTCGGGCTCCAGGAGCAGCAGGTCTCCACCTTCGACGACGCCGCCGCCTGGAAGTTCAGCCACGCCCGCGCCGCGGGATCGGTCGCGGCGACACCCGAGGGGCAGACCGGCACCGGCCTGAGGCTGACGTACGACTTCGGACTCTCGACGGCGACCCGCGCGGCCTACGCGAGCCCGCCGCAGCAGATCACCGTGCCCGGCCAGCCGCAGTCCTTCACGATGTGGATCAAGGGCGACGGGAAGGGGGCCTGGCCGACGCTGCATCTCAAGGACGCCGCCGGATCTGACCAGTTGCTCCGAGGGCCGTACGTCACCTGGACCGGCTGGCGCCAGGTGACGTTCGCGGTGCCGCAGGGGGCCGCGATGCCGCTGTCCGTGTTCCGCTTCTATCTCGCGGAGACCGCGGCCGACAAGCAGTACACCGGGGAGATCGTGATCGACGGGCTGACGGCGCAGGTGCCGCCCACCGTCGACCTGCCCGAACAGCGGCCCGCCGCCGACCCGTTGATCGACCCGGCCGCCGAGACGGAGGGCCGGGACTGGCAGTTCGCCGTGATGTCCGACGCGCAGTTCGTGGCCCGCGAGCCGGACAGCGCGATCGTGCGGCAGGCCCGCCGGACGCTGCGCGAGATCAAGGCGGCGAAGCCCGACTTCCTCGTCGTCAACGGCGACCTGGTCGACGAGGGTTCGCCCGCGGACCTCGCCTTCGCGCGGCAGGTGCTCACCGAGGAGCTGGGAGACGAACTGCCCTGGTACTACGTGCCGGGCAACCACGAGGTGATGGGCGGGAAGATCGACAACTTCGTCGGCGAATTCGGCCCCGCGCAACGGGTGTTCGACCACGGCGGGACACGCTTCGTCACGCTCGACACCTCCAGCCTCTCCCTGCGCGGCGGCGGCTTCGCCCAGATCAAGGCCCTGCGCGCCCAGTTGGACGCCGCGGCCGACGACCCCCGCGTCAGCTCGGTGATGGTCATCGAGCATGTGCCGCCGCGCGATCCCACCGTGCAGAAGGGCAGCCAGCTCGGCGACCGCAAGGAGGCGGCGCTGCTGGAGGACTGGCTCGCCGGCTTCCGCCGTACGAGCGGCAAGGGCGTCGGCTTCATCGGCAGCCACGTGGGGGTCTTCGACGCCTCGCGCGTCGACGGCGTCCCGTATCTGATCAACGGCAACTCCGGGAAGAACCCGGCGGCCCCGGCCGACGAGGGCGGGTTCACCGGCTGGTCGCTCGTCGGCGTCGACAAGGTGTCCAGGAACGAGCAGTCCGAGGCCCGGCGCGAGCCGTGGGAGGGCGGGCCCGACTGGGTCTCCGTACAGACACGCGCGCACACCGACGCACTGTCGCTCGACGCGCCCGCCACGCTGGCGCCCGGAGAGGAGGCGGCGGTCTCGGCGACCGTCACCCAGGGGACCAGGGAGGTGCCGGTCGGCTTCCCGATGAGCGCGGACTGGACGGGCTCGCCGAACGTGCACATCGGTGACCCGAGCAGGGCGAACCGCCGCGACGTGGCGGCGTTCGACCCGGCCACCGGGACGCTGACGGCGCTGCGCCGGGGCGCGGCCACGGTCACGGTGACGGTCAACGGCGTCACGCGACGGGCGGAGATCCGGATCGCCGCGGCGGTCCGGCCCGCGGCGTAGGTACGTACGGTGCCAGGGCGTGCCGGGTGTCGCGCGCCGGGCGGGATTGTCTGACACGGCCTGGGGGTGTCCTGCCGATCTTGCCGGGCTCGCGGTCCCTGGCACGTCCTGGTGTCGCGGGTGGCCCCCGAGGGGGCTACGGGAGGTGCGCCCCCTCGTTGTCGGTGGAGTCGGGGAGGCACGGCTCCCGCCATGCCTCTCTCCTCCGCCTTGCGATGCCTTGCGATCCAGGGCACCTACGTGACATCAGCCGCTGCCGCGGCGGGGCCCTCCCCGATCCGGCCTGATCGACAAGACACCCCCCAGGAAGGGCCCGCACCCCGCGTCGCCGGGTGCGGGCCCGGTCAGGTTCTGAGGGCGCGGCTGCGCCCGCGGAACTCGGCCAGTACGTCGTCCCCGCGCGTGACCGTGACGTCGTAGATCCCGCCACGCCCGAGCCGGGTCCGCTCCCGCGCCGTCGCGGTCAGGACGTCCCCCTCGTGCGCCGGCCGTACGAAGTCGATGTCGGCGCCCGCCGCGACGGTCACGGGTCCATGGCTGTTGCAGGCGCACGCGAAGGCGCTGTCGGCGAGGAGGAAGAGATAGCCGCCGTGGGCCGTCCCGTGCCCGTTCACCATGTCCCCGCGCACGCTCATCCGCAGGGTGGCCCAGCCGGGCCCGGTGCCCACGAGCGCGATACCCAGACTCCGCGAGGTCGGGTCGGCGTCGAAGTACACCCGCCCGGCCCCGTCGCCGCCGGCCCGGCCGCCTCGGGCCGCCTCGTCGTCCGGGCTCCCACCTGCGCTGTCCGTCATGCGGCCGATCCTAGGGCCTGTCTTCAAAGTAGCGCCGTCCGCCCGTAGGGCGGGGCCTGCGGCGTCTGGTGCGGTGCATCGCAAGGCGGAGGATCGCCTTCGTGCTGGGCGTACTTGGTCGATTCCGACAACGCAGGGGGCACCCCCGTGGCCCCCTCGGGGCCTACGGGGGAGAGGTGCCGTCCAGGCGTTGCGGGCCAGGCGGGACTTTGAAGACAGGGCTAGGGGCCCGTAGCCCCGAGGGGGCACGGGAGGTGCCCCCTCCGTTGTCGTGGTCGGCATGGCTCCGCCATGCCCCCTCTCTTCCGCCTTGCGATCGCACGCACGCACCAACGTGACACCAGGCCGCTGCCGCGGCGGGCGCTCCCTGACCCGGCCTGATCCACCAGACACCCCCAAGGGAGTGTCCGGAAAGCAGCGGCGTCCGCCCGCGGGGCGGGACACCGCGCCGGCCGGCCCGGCCTCACGCGCTCCGCAGCGTCGCCTCCACCGGGCGGCCCGGCTGGAGTGTCAGGCCCGTCTTCGGCGGGATCTCACCCGGGTCCAGGTCGAACCGGAACCGCTGCGCGAGCGTGGCCAGGACCAGAACCGCCTCGACCGTCGCGAAGCGCGCGCCCAGGCAGGCCCTGGCGCCGCCGCCGAACGGGAACCACGCGTGGTCCGGCACCGGCCGTGCCTCCTCGTCCCAGCGCTCGGGGCGGAACGCGTCCGGCTCCGGGAACCAGCGTTCGTCGCGCTGCGCGCTCCACTGGCTCGCCCACAGCACCGTCCCCTCCGCCACCGGCCGGCCGCCCAGCGTCGAGCCCTCCTTCGCGATGCCCGTCATCAGCCACACGGGAGGGTAGAGCCGCAGCGTCTCCCTGATGATCTGCTCCGTCCAGCGCAGCTCCTTGAAGTCGTCGAAGCCGGGCGTACGGCCCTGAAGGACGGTGGTCAGCTCCTCGGCGAGACGCTCCCGCGCCTCCGGGTTGCGCGAGAGCAGATACCAGGCCCAGGTCAGCGTCGTACCCGTCGTCTCGTGGCCCCCGATGTAGAGCGTGACCGCCTCGTCCCGGATCTCCTTGTCGGTCAGCCGGTCGCCCTGCTCGTCGCGGGCGGCGAGCAGCCTGCTGAGGAGGTCGTCGCGGTCCGCGCCGTTGCGGTGCCGTTCCTCCGTCACCCGGTTGACCTCGCTGTCGATGACCGCGACGGCCTTCTTGAGCCGCTGCCGCCCCGGGGTCGGTATCCACGCCGGGAGGAACAGGGTGAGGCCCCGGAACTCGTCGCCGATGGCCGCCTGCGCGATGTCCATGGCCGGTCCGATCGTGCCTTCGCGGCCCGCCGTGTCCGTGCCGAACAGGGTCCGTACGGCGATGCGCTGGGTGAGGCCCAGCATCTCCCGCCGTACGTCGATGTGCTGGCCCGGCTGCCAGGTCTCCGCGAGCGAGGACGCGCAGTCGGTCATGGTCTCCGCGTAGGCGCGGACCTGGCGGGGCCGGACCACCGGCTGCACCAGCGCGCGCTTACGGCGCCACGCGGCGCCTTCCGAGGTGACGACGCCCTCGCCGAGCACCAGCTTGAACGCCCAGCCGAGTTCGGGGTGGCGGTACTGCGTCTCGACCCCGGTGAGCAGTTCCCCTATGTGCTCCGGCTGCGACAGGAACAGCGCGCGCTGCGGGCCGAGCCGCCAGGAGACGACGTCGCCGTGGCCGCGCAGCTTGGCGAAGAACCCGAGCGGGTCGCGCGAGAAGGCCGGGAGATTGCCGATCAGGGGCAGTTGCCGGGGGCCGGGCACCGGCGTGGCGGAGGGGCTCGGTGCGGGCGTGTCATGGCCGGTCGGGGAAGACGTACCCGTGGTCATCTGAGGTCCTTGGCGGTGGGGGCGGCGAACTGATGTTCCTACGGTCATCAGCCAACCCGCCCCACGCGGCGGACGCCAGACGACATTCGGCCCGTGATCGCCCGGCCACCGGCCGAATGGCGCGAGGGCAGCCGTTCCCCCCGCCGCCCGTCGGCGACAGGGGCAACGACTGCCCTCGTACGGTCCTGCCGGCCTCAGTTGACCGGCGTCAGCTCACTGGCGTCAGTTCACCGGCCCCAACTGCCCGGCCTCAACTGCCCCGCCTCAGCTCACCGGCGTCGGCGAGGACGGCTTGTCGCCGTCCGCCACCGCCTGCTTGGCCTCCTCGGCGAGCCGTTCCATGCCGCTGGTCGTCTTGAGCGGCTTCTCCTTGATGAACAGCACGGCCACCAGCGCGAGCGCGGCGAACGGGGTGGCCACCAGGAACAGTTCGGCCGTCGCCAGCCCGTACGCGTGCTCCACGATCTCCCGCATCGGCGCGGGGAGCTTCGTCACGTCCGGCACGGATTCGCTCGACCCGCCGGCGGACGCGTCCGTGCCCAGGCTCTTGGCCATCTCCGAGGCCACCCGGTTGGCCAGGATCGCGCCCAGGACGCTGGTGCCGATCGTGCCGCCCATGCTGCGGAAGAACGACAGTACGGAGGTGGCGGCGCCCAACTCGGAGGCGGGCACGTCGTTCTGGGCCGCGAGGACCAGGTTCTGCATCAGCAGGCCCACGCCGACACCGAGAACGGCCATGTAGAGGCTGAGCAGTCCGAAGCCGGTGTTGGCGTCGATGGTGGCCAGCATGGCCAGACCGGCGGTCATGATGACGCCGCCCGCGACCAGATAGACCTTCCACTTGCCGGTGGCGCTGATGATCTGGCCCGCGACCGTGGACGACACGAGCAGACCCAGAATCATCGGCAGCCCCATCAGCCCCGCCACGGTGGGCGACTTGCCGAGCGCGATCTGGAAGTACTGCGAGAGGAAGACGGTGCCGCCGAACATCGCGACACCGACGAGCAGGCTCGCGATCGTGGTCAGCGTGACGGTGCGGTTGCGGAAGATGGTGAGCGGGATGATCGGTTCCGGCACCCGCGCCTCCACATAGACCGCGGCGACGAGCAGCAGCACACCACCGCCGGTCAGCGCGGCCGTCTGCCAGGACGCCCAGTCGAACTGGTTGCCCGCCAGGGAGGTCCAGATGAGGATCGAGGAGACACCGGCGACGATCAGGAAGGCGCCCAGGTAGTCGATCTTCACGTCCCTGCGGACGGTCGGCAGGTGCAGCGTGCGCTGCAGCAGCGCGATCGCGATCAGCGCGAACGGCACACCGATGAAGAAGCACCAGCGCCAGCCGAGCCACGAGGTGTCGACCATGACGCCACCGACCAGCGGTCCCGCGACGGTGCCGACGGCGAACACCGCGCCGAACATGCCCGCGTACTTGCCGAGCCGGCGCGGCGGGATCACGGCCGCCATCACGACCTGCGCGAGCGCGGTCAGACCGCCGGCGCCGATGCCCTGCATCACCCGGCTGAAGATGAGCAGTTCGATGCCCTGCGAGAACCCGGCCAGCAGGGACCCGACGACGAACATGCCGAGCGACAGCTGGAGCAGCAGCTTCTTGTTGTAGAGGTCGGAGAGCTTGCCCCACAGGGGCACCGTCGCGGTCATCGCGAGCAGTTCGGAGGTGACGACCCAGGTGTACGCGGACTGGCTGCCGCCCAGGTCGGCGATGATGCGCGGCAGCGCGTTGGCCACCACGGTGCCCGCCAGGATGGCGACGAACATGCCGGCCATAAGGCCCGACATGGCCTGGAGTATCTGTCGGTTGGTCATGGAGGTGGGCGCCTGGTCGGGCGCCTCGATTGCGGTCAAGGTGGCCTTCTTATGATTCCGTGGAACGACCGCCGGACGGACGGTCGTCGGTCTGTGGGGTCGGCCGGGGCAGCCCGGCGGACAGCTGCGTGAAGACGTCCCGGAAGATGTCGGGGAACGCGACCGGCGGGGACTGGGAGTACCAGTGCTCGACGGAGACCCGTACCGCCGTGCCGGCGACGGCGGCCAGCAGCCGCGGGTACAGCGCGATGTCCGAGTCGTCGCAGGGGCCGGTGTCGGTCCCCGTGTCGGGGCCGACACGGCGGTCACTCTCCGAACCGCCGCCGCCGGGAGTGAGCCGGTACGCGATCGTCCGCGCCAGGTCGCGCTCCTCGGCCATGTGCAGACCGAGGCCCCGGGCCAGCAGATGCGGGGACTTCTGGAGGACCTTGGCGCGCAGGCTCCACACCTCGTGCCGCTCCTCGACATCGGCCAGCTCGCCGGCCATGGCCTCGCGTACCGCGTCGAGGGGGGACAGCTCGGCCGGGGCGTCCCGTACCGCGCACCGGATCCGTTCGCCGATCTGGGTGTCGAGCATGACGAACGCGTCGTCGTGACTGTCGAAGTAGTTGAAGAACGTCCGCGCGGAGACACCGGCGGCGTTGCTGATGGCCTCGACGGTGACGTTCTCCGCGCCGTGCTCCGCGGCGAGCCGTACGGCCGCCTCGCCCAGCGCCGCGCGCGTGGCTTGCTTCTTGCGTTCACGGAGTCCTGGTCCGGCTCCGGCACCTTTGGTCGTCACGCATTGCATGGTATGCAAATCTGCAGGCTCTGCAAAATTAATAACGCGCAACGACCTTTGAACAACCACCGTGACGGTATTCGCGCTGTTCAGAAACTGTTTGCGGCCACTTGTCAGCGCAGTGTAAGCAGCGCAATTCGCGCGCAGGCTACACTGATGATTAGGAGGCCCCAGCCCCTGACTTCCCGCTGTCCCATGAGTGTGGGCAGCAGCACTGGTCCTCGGTGAGGATGTCAGCGGCATTCGTAGCGGCCATACCCAGTTGTCGCGTCACCGGAGTGGACCACGTCCAACCGCAGGCAGCGATCGAGCTGTCCGCCGCAGTTGCCCACCCGTCCACGACCGGCAGCGACGTCCCCCTGGGCTTGTGTTCCTCACCAGCCACCCTGCCTGCCGAGCCGTCATACACCGGCACACGGTCGTGACACATTCGAAAGGCGTGGCCGCATGTCAGTCAACACCGTCAGTACCGTGGAGGACTCCGCGGTACTGGAACCAGGCGCCGATCTCGCGGGTGAGGCCGCGGAACAGGCGTGCAGGGAGACGGGCAGCGACTTCGCCCGGCTCTCCAAGAAGATCAACGCGGCCGGTCTGATGCGACGCCGGCCCTGGTACTACGCCCTTCGGACGGGCATTGTCGCCGGCCTCTTCGCCGCCGGCTGGGTCGCCTTCGTGCTCGTCGGCGACAGCTGGTGGACGCTCGCCGTCGCCGCCTTCCTCGCCGTGGTCTTCGGTCAAGTGGCGCTCGTCACGCACGACGTGGGCCACCGTCAGGTGTTCCGGCTGCGCAAGGCCAGCATGCGCGCCGGCAAGCTCGCCGGGAACCTCGGCATCGGCATGGGTTACGGCTGGTGGCAGGACAAGCACTCCAGGCACCACGCCAACCCCAACCACACGGAGTTGGACCCGGACGTCGTCCCCGACATCCTCGTATGGACGCAGGGACAGGCCAAGGCCGCCAAGGGGCTTCCTCGCTTCATCGGCCGTTCGCAGGCCTTCCTGTTCTTCCCGCTCCTCACGCTTGAGGGCTTCAATCTGCATGTCGCCGGTGTGCGCGCGCTGGCCAACCGCTCACTGAAGCAGCGCACTTCGGAGGGCATTCTGCTCTTCACGCACTTCGCGCTCTACCTCGGCGCGCTGTTCGTGGTGCTGCCGCCCGGCAAGGCGATCGCCTTCCCCGCCGTCCACCAGTGCCTGTTCGGTCTCTACCTGGGCTCGATCTTCGCGCCCAACCACAAGGGAATGCCGACCCTGACCGGCGACGACCGCCCGGACTTCCTGCGGCGTCAGGTGCTCACCTCGCGCAATGTGCGCGGCGGTTGGTTCATCGACATCGCGCTCGGCGGCCTCAACTACCAGATCGAGCACCACCTGTTCCCGAACATGCCGTCGCCGCAGCTGCGCGAGGCGCAGCCGATCGTCCGGCAGCACTGCGAGGAACTGGGCGTCAGCTATCTGGAGACCGGCCTGATCACCTCGTACAGCCAGGCCCTGCGGAGCCTGCACGACGCGGGCGCCCCGATCAGGGAGAAGACGGCCGCGAAGGCTGACCTCAAGACCGGCGCGACAACCGACGCCAAGGTTGACGTCAAGGCCGACGCCTAGACCGTCGGGTCCGAACCGGTCGTGAGATGAACGACGTTGGACTGCTCGCCGTAGACGAACGCGCGTACGCGGTACGACGCCTGCTTCTCCTCGGGCAGGGTGATCAGTCCGAACGAATTGATGTCCGGATTCAGTAGTGGGGCAGGCCCGGATACCAATCTGGCGGCCCCGCGCACAAACAACAGAAAAACCAAAGAGCCCCCCGCGGCGGGAAAACACGG
>NZ_JBHUUW010000022.1:113569-122452 GCF_042670825.1 Streptomyces sp. NPDC057137
GGCGTCGACCAGGTCCACCCGGCCCCCGTCGTGCGGCCGGCCGGCCGCGCGCGGGGGGGGGGCCCCCCCGGGCCCCCCGCGCCCCCCCCCCCCCCCACTTCCAGCAGATAGCCGTCCTCGCCGGCGGCGCGGTCCGTCCAGGTGAAGTGGATACCGGTCGCGTGCTTGACGATCGCCGTGAAGCCCGTCGGGGCCGCCGCCGCGTTCGCGTCGGCGCCGCCCGCTCCCCGGGCCGTCGGCGGCGCCGTCCGCACCTTCGGTCCCTTGACGGTCCGAGGCGTCATCCACTCCTGGTTGTCGGTCAGTTCCTTCTCTGAGGGCTCCCCCGGTGGCAGCGACACCTCTACCGATGCGGACGCGGGGCCGAAGTAGGGGCGCAGCCGGTAGTAGAAGGGCGTCTCCGGCATCAGATCCGGATGGCGGTACGTCGTACGGCCCGGCGGCATGAACTCCAGCACCGTGTACGGTCCAGCCTTCTCCGTCGCGAACTCCACCGTGCTGCCGGCCGCGCCGGGCTCGTCGTCCTTCCAGTGCAGCGTGATGTCGATGGGGGAGTCGAGCGTGGCCGCGAGTCGCGCCGTGGTCTCCGCCTGCTGCGCCTTCCCCTCCTTCGTCGCCGTCTTCGCCGTCTTGTCCGGCGGGGTGGACGAGCAGCCCGCCAGCGTGAGGAGGGTGAGCAGCGCGGCGGTCGTGCCGATCGCGGCGCGGAGTCGAGGTCGTCGAGGCACGGCGTCCGTCCTTCCGGTCTGCGGGTGCGTGGGGGAGTGCCCGGTGACCGCGCGGACCGTACGCGGTCACCGGACCGGGATGTGCCTCGACCGACCTACTTGCGCCAGAACTTGATGCCGCTCCACACCACGTTGGCCGGCCCGCTGCCGCTGTCCGTGCGGTAGGCGCCGAACTTGTCGTAGAAGCTGCCGCCGGGGCTCGCGTAGCTGTGCTTCAGCGAGCCGTTGATGTACGTGCGGTGCTGGCTGCCGACCTGGTGGACGGTGTTCACCCGGACCGTGGCGCCGACCGTGCCCGCGTTGGACAGGGTGGTGCCGCCGTGGACCGCGTACAGGCGTCCGCCGCGCTCACCGGCCAGCATGAAGAACGGCCCCGAGGCCGATTCGTTGAACGTCTGCTTGAGGCTGATACGGGTGCCGCCCATGCTCGCGATCCGGAAGTAGCCCTCGAACTGCCGGGTACCGCCGGTGTAGGTGGCGTACCGCCGCTCGGCGCGCTGGTCGCCGCTGCCGGTGGAGCAGGTGAGGGTGAAGGTCAGGTTGTCGACCTGGCCGCAGCCCCGCTCCTGGACGGTGAAGGAGGGCGAGGTCGAGGTCCACCCTCCGGGTTCGACTTCCGCGTACGCGTTCGGTGCCGTCAGCATCATCGCTGCGGCGGCCGAGAGAACAGTGACGGTGCGCTTCATTCTGGGCACGTCTCACTTCTCCGATTCGGTGGGGGCATGGCGCTGGAGTCGCATCAGAGTAGAAGTGTCCACGTCAAGCAACAAGAGATTCAGCGGAACTTCATGAGGTTCAAAAGTGTGAACTGGCATTCGTCGCGAAGGGTGCATACAGCAACGCCCCGCCGGTCATATGCGACCGGCGGGGCTATGTATATGAACAGGCGCCGTGCGTACGGCCTGTCGTCAGGCGCTGTGCGGCAGGTCCTGGACGGTGCGCAACAGGCTGTCGGGGAGCGCCAGATTCCACGCGGTGATGACCGGGTTGCCGTGCTCGGTGCCGAGCCTGGACACCGTCCCGGTCTCCAGTTGGAACAGCGCGCCCTCGGCGGCGGTGAGTCGCAGATAGCGGGCGGTGAGCACGCGCAGGAAGTGGGAGTGGGCCACGAGGGCGATGTCCTCGTCGCCCTTGCGCCCGGCGGCGGTACGGACCTCCGCGAGCACCCGGTCCGCCCGGTCGCTGACGTCGGACGGGCTCTCGCCCGGGTGTTCGCCGGGGCCCGGTGTGGTCCCGTCCGTCCAGAGGTTCCAGTCCGGGCGGGTGCGACGGATCTCCTCGGTGGTCACGCCCTCGTATCCGCCGTAGTTCCATTCGTGCAGGTCGGGGGAGATGCGGGTGGACCGCAGCCCGGCGAGTTCGGCGGTGCGCCGGGCGCGTGCCAGCGGACTGACCAGGGTGAGTCCGATCTGGCGGTCGGCCAGCAGGGGGACCAGCGCACGGGCCTGGTTCTCACCGTGGGCAGTCAGCGGCAGATCCGTGTGGCTGGTGTGCTGCCCGGACAGCGACCACTTGGTCTCGCCGTGTCTGATGAGGATCAACTCGCCCATGGGTGCTATCCGTTCGTTCGTGCTGAGGCTCTGAGGTGCGCGGCCCGGCATGCGGTGCGGCCGCTCGCCGGCCGGTCCGGCTCCACGATCCCATCACGCCGCGCTCCGCGCGCTCGGGGGCGCGCCCGGCGTGGGCCGGCGTGCCCGTGGCGCGGCTCACAGGCGCCCCACCAGCGGCTTGGGAACACTCCGCCGTGGTTGAGCGTTCATCTTTACGTGGTCGCGGAGGGGAAAGTGACGACTCCGCGGCCACACTGAGAACGGCCCCGGCTGGTCCATCCCCCGAACCAGCCGGGGCTCCTTTGCTGTCCGGGCCGCCTGTCCGGGCCCGGCGCTGTCGGCGCCCGCGTCGTACGGCTCAGGCGTCGTCGCCCGGGTCCCAGTCCAGCAGGCGCACCTTCGCCACCGTCCGTACATGCCGGCGCATCGCCGTCGCCGCCGCCTTGCCGCGCCGGCCCTCGATCGCTTCGAGGATCGCGCGGTGCTGGGTCAGCGAGCGCTGGGGGCGGCCCGGCTGGCGCAGTGACTCGTTACGGCTCTCGGTGATCTGCTCGGCGATGGACCGCATGAATTCGGCCAGCAGACCGCTGTGGGCCGCGGCCGTCACCGCGGCGTGGAAGAGCCGGTCGCCCTCGACGCCGTGGTCGCCCGCCTCGATCTCGTCGGCCATATGACCGAGTGCCGCCCGCATCGCGGCCAGATCCTCCGTCGTGCGCCGCTCGGCGGCCAGTTCGGCGAGTTTGGTCTCCAGCGCCTCGCGCGCCTCCAGTACGTCGGGCAGCCGGCGCTTGCGTTCCACGAGCCGTTCCACCGGTTCGGCGTCGAGGCTGTCGCGGACGAGATATGTGCCGCCGCCGTGCCGTACCTCGACCAGTCCCTGCACTTCGAGTACGACGATCGCCTGCTTCACGGACGCCCGGCTGACACCCAGCCGTTGGGCGAGTTCGCGCTCCGGCGGCAGTCGGTCGCCGGCCCGCAGATCGCCGTCCGCCACATGGTGACGGAGCCTGTCGAGGACCTGTTCGTACAGTCGCGGCCGGGTCATCGGCCGCAGTGCGTCGGACACACGAACCCCCCATACCTGGTCGTTCGCAGCCTAACACCGGGCGGTCAAGTGGCTGAGCCAATTCCTGTCGAATCCCTTGACGCCTTGGCGGGCCGGTGTTCAAAGTGGTCCAGCCACTTGGCCAATACCGTTGGCCAGTTATCAACGGGACCCAGGGACGGGAGCCCCCCGATGTCCGCCGAACTGATCTCGATCCTTGTACTCGTGGTCGTCTTCGTGATCGCCACGACCCGCTCGATCAACATGGGCGCGCTTGCCTTCGCCGCCGCCTTCGGAGTCGGCGAACTCGTCGCCGACCTGGACGCGGACGGTATCTTCGCCGGATTTCCCGGCGATCTGTTCGTGGTGCTCGTCGGTGTCACGTATCTCTTCGCCATCGCACGCGCCAACGGCACCACCGACTGGCTGGTGCACGCCGCCATCCGGCTCGTACGTGGCCGAATAGTGCTGATCCCCTGGGTCATGTTCGCCATCACCGGCGCACTGACCGCGATCGGCGCCGTCAGTCCGGCGGCCGTCGCCATCGTCGCGCCCATCGCCCTGAGTTTCGCCGCGCGTTACGGGATCAGCCCCCTGCTGATGGGCGCGCTGGTCGTGCACGGCGCCCAGGCCGGCGGCTTCTCGCCCATCAGCATCTACGGCTCGATCGTCAACGGCGTGGTGGAGCGCGAGAACCTGCCCGGGAACGAACTCGTCCTGTTCTTCGCCTCGCTCGTCGTCAACCTGATCATCGCGTCGATCGTGTTCGTCCTGTTCGGCGGATTGAAGCTGAAGGGCCGTGACCTCGAAACGGAGACCGACGGCAAGGCCAAGGGCCAGGGCGGGGGCCAGGACAGGAGCGGCGACGCCGGAGCACTGGCGGCCGACGCCGCGCGCCTCACACCCGCCCGTATCGCCACGCTCACCGCCCTCGCGGCACTCGTCGTCGCCGTCCTCGTGTTCGACCTCGACGCCGGCCTCTCCGCCATCACCCTCGCCGTCATCCTGAGCGCCTTCTGGCCGGACGCGAGCCGCAAGGCGGTCGGCGAGGTCGCCTGGCCGACCGTGCTGCTCATCTGCGGTGTCCTCACCTACGTCGGTGTCCTGGAGGAGATGGGCACCATCGAGTACGCGGGCAACGCCGTCGGCGACATCGGAGTCCCGCTGCTCGCCGCCGTGCTGCTCTGCTACATCGCCGCGATCATCTCCGCCTTCGCCTCCTCCGTCGGCATCATGGGCGCGCTCATCCCGCTCGCCGTGCCGTTCCTCGCCCAGGGCGAGATCGGGGCGGTCGGCATGATCGCCGCGCTCGCCGTCTCGGCGACCGTCGTGGACGTCAGCCCCTTCTCCACCAACGGCGCCCTGGTGCTCGCCGCCGCGCCCGATGTCGACCGGGAGCGTTTCTTCCGGCAGTTGATGGTGTACGGAGGCATCGTGGTGGCGGTGGTACCCGCGGCCGTATGGCTCGTGCTGGTGGTGCCAGGCTTCGGATGATCCGGTTACCGCACGTCCGGCGGCGTTCGGACAACTCGTCAGACCCGTCAGACTCGTCGACAGCAAGGAGAACGACGCGTGTCCCCTCTCTTCCCGGCCCTCGCCACGGGTTCCACCCGGCCCGCGCTCCACTTCGGCGACCAGGCACTGAGCCACGCCGAACTGGCCGCGGTGGCGGGCGCCTTGGCCGCCAGGATCGCCGGAGCGCCACGGGTCGCCGTCTGGGCCACACCCACCCTCGGTACGGCGGTGGGCGTGGTGGCCGCGCTGCTGGCGGGTGTGCCCGTGGTGCCGGTGAACCCCAAGACGGGTGAGCGGGAGCTGACGCACATCGTGACGGACAGTTCACCGGCCCTCGTCCTCGCGGAGCGCGGGGTCGAACTGCCGCCGATCCTGGCCGCGTTGGAGCGTCTGGACACCGACGTCACGGACATCGTCCCGGACGCCGCGCCGCTGCCCGCCGAGCCGTCCCCGGAATCACCCGCGCTGATCGTCTACACCTCCGGTACCACCGGACCCCCCAAGGGCGTCGTCCTGCCGCGCCGCGCCGTCACCGCCACCCTGGACGCCCTGGAGGACGCCTGGCAGTGGACCGAGACCGACGTCCTCGTCCACGCCCTGCCCCTCTTCCATGTCCACGGCCTGATCCTCGGCATCCTCGGCCCGCTGCGCCGCGGCGGCTCGGTGCGCCACCTCGGCAGGTTCAGTACGGAGGGTGTGGCACGCGAGCTGTCCACGGGAGCCACGATGCTCTTCGGCGTACCGACGATGTACCACCGCATCGCCGAGGCCCTCGCCGACGATCCCGCGCTCGCGAAGGCCCTCACAGGCGCCCGCCTGCTGGTGTCGGGATCGGCCGCGCTGCCCGTGCACGACCACGAGCGCATCGGGGCCGCCACGGGACGCCGTGTCGTCGAGCGCTACGGGATGACGGAGACCCTCATGAACACCAGCGTGCGCGCGGACGGCGAACCGCGCGCCGGCACCGTCGGCGTCCCGCTGGCCGGGGTCGAACTGCGGCTGGTCGACGAGGCGGGCGCCGAGATCACCGCGTACGACGGCGACACCGTAGGCGAGATCCAGGTGCGCGGCGCGAACCTCTTCACCGAGTATCTGAACCGCCCCGACGCGACGGAGGCCGCCTTCGACGACGGCTGGTTCCGTACGGGCGACATGGCGATCCGCGACCCCGACGGTTACGTCCGTATCGTCGGCCGCAAGGCCACCGACCTCATCAAGAGCGGCGGCTACAAGATCGGCGCCGGCGAGATCGAGAACGTGCTGCTGGAGCATCCGGGGGTGCGGGAGGCGGCCGTCACCGGGGAGCCCGACGAGGACCTGGGGGAGCGGATCGTCGCCTGGATCGTGCCCGCACAGGCCGATGCCCCGCCGTCGGCCGAGGAGTTGGCGGCGCACGTCGGGGCTCAACTGGCCTCGCACAAGAGGCCGCGCACGGTGCGGTATCTGGACGCGCTGCCCCGCAACGACATGGGCAAGATCATGAAGCGGGCCCTCCGTGGCTGAGCGGATGAGCGCACGGCAGGCGGTCGCCGCCCTGACCGGGGCGACCCCTGACGGCGCTCCCGCCGCCTTCACCGAACTGCCCGCCCCGAAGGGCATCTCCGCCCCGGACGGCCCCCTGGCCTGGCAGGGGTACGACGAGTCCCGTGCCCGCGCGGCGACGCGCACCGGCGAGGACGAGTCCGTCATCTGCGGCACCGCGCGCGTCGGCGGCACCGAAACGGTCCTGATCTCCTTCGAGTTCGGCTTCCTCGGCGGATCGTTGGGGGAGCGCACCGGGGACCGGCTGGAGGCCGCGTACACCCATGCCCGCGAACGGCGGCTGCCCGTCGTCTCGTTGATCGCGACGGGCGGCAGCCGTATGCAGGAAGGCATGCTCGCGCTGCTCCAACTCCAGCGCGTGGCGCGGCAGTCCGCCCTCACCCGGGCGGCGGGGCTGCCCCAGATCGCGGTGGTGCGCGACCCGACGACCGGCGGTGGCTGGGCCACCCTCGGGGCGGGCGCCGATGTGATCCTGGCCCTCCCCGGCGCCCAGATCGGCTTCGCGGGCTCGCGGGTACGGCCGGCGGACGCCGACCCGTACGCGTACACCGCCGAGGCGCAGCTGACGGCGGGTCATATCGACGCGGTGGTACGGCCCGAGGAACTGCGCGACACCGTCGGCCACTGGCTGACGCTCCTGACGGACGGCGCCCGCGGCTCCCACGACGGCGCCGCATCCGTGGCAGCCGCCGAGCCGCCCGCCGCACTCGGCCACGCCGCACCGCCCGGCACCGGCTGGGACGCGGTGAGCCTGGCCCGCGACCCCCGGCGCCCGCGCGCCGAGGCGTATCTGGACGCCTACTTCACCAGCCGCGAGTCCGTCAACGGCGATCGCTGCGGCGGCACCGACGCCGGAACGCTGTGCGGATTCGGCGTACATGAGGGCCGTACGGTCGCGTACGCCGCCCAGTGCGGCACCGCGACCCTCCCGGCCGGCTACCGCACGGCGGCCAGGCTGATCCGCCTCGCGGACCGGCTGGGGCTGCCCGTGCTCACACTCGTCGACACCCCCGGCGCCGCGAACGACGCCGAGGCGGAACGCTCCGGAGCGGGGGCCGCCATCGCGGACCTGTTCGCCGCCGTCGCCACCGTCCGCGTGCCGGTCACCAGTCTGCTGATCGGCGAAGGCGGTTCCGGTGGCGCACTGGCGCTCGCGGCGCCGGGCAACACCTGGGCCACACCGGACAGTTACTTCTCCGTCATCGCGCCCGAACTCGCGACGGCGATCCTCAAACGGCCCCCCGCCGAGACCCGCGCGACGGCCGACCAACTCAGGCTGCGCCCCCAGGACCTGCTGTCACTGGGGGTGATCCGCGGCATCGTGCCACCGGCCCGGACATGAAGTCCGCCGATTTCTCATGGGCCTCTCACCAGCTTTGTCGGACCATATGCCTATGGTGAGTCCGTGACGCAGACGACTCCGCCCGGCTGGTATCCGGACCCAGGACATGAAGGTGAAGGCCCGCCTCAGGAACGGTGGTGGGACGGCTCGGCCTGGACCGACATGGTCCGCTCCGACTCGGCCGCGACCTGGAGCTCGCCCTCCGGACCGGGCGCGCCCGGCATTCCGCCCTACCCGGCGGGGCCGCCCCCGGCAACCGGCGGGCGCGGCCGACGGATCGCGCTCGCCGTCACGGCGGCCGTGGTGGTGCTGGCCGTCGTCGGTGGCGGCTTCCTCCTCCTCGACGACGACAGCGACAACGCGGCGGACAAGGCGAGTACGACCCCGTCGACCGGTCCCAGCAAGCCCGGCCAGGACGGCCGCCCGGCACCGGACGGCTCGCAGCCGCCCGGCGGCCCCGAGGCCCCCGACGGCGGCAGTGGCGGCGAGGACGGCGGTGGTGGCGGAGCGCCCCAGCAGGAGATACCCACCGAGGACGGCTACGCCACCGACATGGCCAGCGGCATCAGCATCCCGGTGCCCAAGGGCTGGAGCGGCCAATCGGGCCCCGTCGGCGCCGGAGTGAGCACCGGGGAGCACCCGTGCCCCGGCAACCCGGAAGAGTCCTGCGTGCGCGGCGGGGTGAACTCCGTCCCGGCGGTCGCGCTGGAGATCAAGGCCACCACCGCCAAGGCGGCGGCCGAGGCCGACATCAAGAAGAACGCCGAGGAGTCCTACGGCGGCGAGAGCTACGGAAAGATCTCCTCGACCGACGAGTTGAAGTCCGAGGCGGTCACCGTCGCAGGCAAGAAGGGCTACCTGGTCCGGTGGAAGGTCGTCACCGGCAAGGGCGACGACGGGTACGTCCAGTCGCTCGCCTTCCCGTCACCCGCCCCCGGCGCACAGGACATGCTGATCATCGTGCGCTCCGGATTCGACATCAACGACAAGGCGCCCAAGCTCCCCGTGATGGACGAGATCACCGGCGGCATCAAGGTCGCGGCGGGCGGCGGCGCCGGCGTCGGCGCGGGCGAGAAGGTCTGAGAACGGGCCGCCGCCCATGTGGTGGCGGCCGTGCAGGACGTACGGAACGACCCACGGCCGGTGGCCGGTCATCACGAC
>NZ_JBHUUW010000023.1:0-121642 GCF_042670825.1 Streptomyces sp. NPDC057137
GCTTCGTGCGGCCCGCCCGGCGCTTCGAGGACGGAGAGACCGGGGCCCGCTCAGCCCTGGTACGGCTTGGCGGCCAGGATCTTCACCGAGGCCTTCTTGCCGTTCGGCATCTCGTACTCCGCGTTCTCGCCGACCTTCTTGCCGTTCACACCCGTGCCGAGCGGCGACTGCGGTGAGTACGTCTCGATGTCGCTGCTCGCGTACTCGCGGGAGGCCATGAGGAACGTGAGGGTGTCGTCCTCGTCGCCGTCGAACGCGATCGTCACGACCATGCCCGGCTCGACGATCCCGTTGTCGGCCGGAGCCTCGCCCACCTTGGCGTTCTGCAGGAGCTGGGTCAGCTGGCGCACCCGCAGCTCCTGCTTGCCCTGCTCCTCCTTGGCCGCGTGGTACCCGCCGTTCTCCTTCAGGTCCCCCTCCTCGCGGGCAGCCTCGATCTTCTGGGCGATCTCGACGCGCGCGGCACCAGACAGGTAGTCCAGCTCGGCCTTGAGCTGGTTGTACGACGCCTGGGTGAGCCAGGTGACGTTCTCGCTGGTCTGGGTCACAGGTGCTCCTCGTAGGTACTGGGAATACAAAGCAACGCCCTACTCAGAAGGATGTGCCTTCTCGGGTGGGCGAAACCACGAGCCTAACAATTCCGTGGCGTCAGGGCAGGACGAAAGGCATCAGAATTACATCGCCGCAGGTCAGCGACGTGAACCAGGAGGGAAGCCGGGGAGGGTCAGACCCGGATCAGGCGTGGATCGAGATGGACCACGCTTGTCAGCTGTCGTCGGCCGTACAGCCGACCAGCTCCGCGCTCGTCGCGCTCGCGGTCGTACGGACGGTGACGACCCGGTCGATCCGCGTCTCGGGCCCCTCGAAGCGGACGTCCTTGCGGCCCACCTCGGCGCCGTCCTCGGAGCGCGAACGGAGCGTGCACGTGCCGGCCGCTTCCTTGTCCTTGCGGACCTCGAGATGGACCTCGACGGCGGTGGCCGATACCCGCTTGAATTTGATGAGCTCGCCCGAGACACTCTGGCCTGCCACATAGTCGTAACCGAACCAGCCGACGAGCGCGAGCAGGCCGACGCCGAGCACCGAGCCGACGATCTTGAGCTTGCGGTCCGCACGCTCGTCCGACGAGCGGCCGTAGCGGCCCTCGGGCAGGACCGGTGGGTGTACCGCCGTCATGATCATTCCTCTCCGGAATTTTCCGTCCCTCGATTCCGTCACTATAGAAGCCGCCCGATGCGACAAATCACTGAGGACCGAGTCTTGACTGACCAGCTGCGTTTGATGGCCGTGCACGCCCACCCCGACGACGAGTCGAGCAAGGGCGCGGCCACCATGGCCAAGTACGTATCCGAGGGGGTGGACGTGCTGGTCGTGACCTGCACAGGAGGCGAGCGCGGCTCCATCCTCAACCCCAAGCTCCAGGGGGACACCTATATCGAGGAGCACATCCACGAGGTGCGCAAGAAGGAGATGGACGAGGCTCGGGAGATCCTCGGCATCCGGCAGGCGTGGCTCGGTTACGTGGACTCCGGGCTGCCCGAGGGCGACCCGCTGCCGCCGCTCCCCGAGGGCTGCTTCGCCCTTGAGGACATCGACGAGGCGGCCGGCCGGCTCGTGCGGATGATCCGCGAGCAGCGCCCGCAGGTGATCACGACGTACGACGAGAACGGCGGCTATCCGCACCCCGACCACATCATGACCCACAAGATCTCGATGGTGGCCTTCGAGTCGGCGGCCGACGCCGTGAAGTACCCCGAGGCCGAGTTCGGGCCGGTGTGGCAGCCGCAGAAGCTCTACTTCAACCAGGGCTTCAACCGTCCCCGTACGGTCGCGCTGCACGAGGCCCTGCTGGCGCGCGGTCTGGAGTCCCCGTACGCGGAGTGGCTGGAGCGCTGGAAGGAGTTCGGGCGCGAGGAGCGGACGCTGACCACGCATGTGCCGTGCGCCGACTTCTACGAGATCCGTGACAAGGCGCTCGTGGCGCACGCCACGCAGATCGACCCCGACGGCGGCTGGTTCCGCGTTCCGATGGACATTCAGCGGGAGGTCTGGCCGACGGAGGAGTACGAGCTGGTGAAGTCGCTCGTCGATACCTCCCTCCCCGAGGACGACCTCTTCGCGGGCATCCGCGACAATGCCTGATATGTATGCGACCCAGGCAGTGACGCAGCTCGTCCCGCTCGCGAAGGAGCTGGACGAGAACAAGGTGACGCCCGGCGTGCTCGGCTTCATCGTCTTCGCCGTGATGGCGGGCGCCGTGTGGCTCTTGATGAAGTCGATGAACCGCCACATGGGCAAGGTCGACTTCGAGGAGAAGCCGGCGGACGAGGCGCAGACGCCGGCGGCGTCGGTGGGCGACCGGCAGACGACGTAACCGGCGCGACGTAAGGCGTACGCGCTTCCGCGGCGACACCCGCCTTCGTGCTCCCGCCGGCCGCCCTTCGGGGCGTGTGGTCAGCGGGAGTTTTCGGCTTCCCTGACGAGGGTGGTCCCGGGGGCGGCCACCGGTCGCGCCGGGCGGGCGCGGCGCAGGAGATCCGGCACCAGTGTGAGGATGCCGAGCGCCGCCAGGACCGCGCCGAGCCACAGCGGGCCGCGCAGCCCGTACGCGTCGATGACCGGGCCCCCGGCGGACGTGGCGATGACGATGCCCAGCGTGATGAAGGACGAGTGGACGGTGTTCACCAGCGGCCTGGCATTGCCGGCGCGCTGCACCCGCGTGATCATCGCCGGGTTCATGGTGACGCCGACGAGGCCGATGCCGAGCATGAACAGCACGGCGGCCACGGGCAGTTGGGCCAGCAGCGCGAAGCCGCCGAGGAACGCCAGGTTCAGGGCGAGCCCGGTGAGCAGGACGGTGACCGTGTGCCGGTCGGCGAGCCGCCCCACGACCGTGTTGCCGATGACGGTGGCGGCGCCGTACGCGACGAGCAGCAGCGGTACGGTCCCGGTGCCGAAGCCCGTGATCTCGGTGAGGATCGGGTTGAGATAGCTGAACGCCGCGAAGGTGGCACCGATGATCAGGGTGCTGGTGGCGAAGGCCAGCCACAGCCTGCCGCTGCGGAAGGCGCCCAGTTCCTGACGGAGCCCGGCGGTCTCGGCGCGCTCCAGGCGCGGTATCCCGACGAGTGAGGCGAGCGCGGCGAGCACGGTCAGGACGGTGATGGCCCAGAACGCCGCGCGCCAGCCCAGACGTTCGCCGATGAAGGTGGACAGCGGCAGGCCGAGGAGTGTGCCGAGCATCAGGCCGTTCATGGCGACGGCGATGGCACGGCCGCGGATCTCCGGGCGGGCGAGCTGGACGCAGAGTGAGACGGCGACGCCGAAGAAGGCCTGCGAGGCGATGCCCGTCCCGATGCGGGCGGCCAGCATGACGGCGTACGAGGTGGCGGTGGCGGCCAGTACGTTGCCGGCCAGGAAGATGCCGAACAGCACGAGCAGCGCGGCTTTCTGACGCATCCTCAGCACGGCGACGGTGAGGAAGGGGCCGCCGATCGCCATGCCCGCGGCGAAGGCGGTGATGAGGTAGCCGATCTGCGGGATGGTCGCGTCGAGGCCGTCGGCCATCTGGGGCATCAGTCCGGCGACGACGAATTCGCTGGTGACCATGGCGAAGATGCCCAGGGCCAGGAGGTACACGGTACGAGGCATGAGCCGTCCGTTTCTTGTTTTGGATCGTACGGTACAAAACTTGGGCATGGCTCGGCCCGACGGCCAGGCGGCCGGGCCGGAGCAGTGGGTGGTGGGTCAGTACGTGAGCGCGTCCATCGCGGTGCCGGCGATCGACTCCAGCGTCGGTCGGTCGGCGCCGCCCTGTGCCGACACCCGCATCCCGCCGATCACGGCCACCAGGAAACGGGCGAGCGAGCCCGCGTCCCGCGTGGAGGTGATGTCGCCGGCGCGCTGTCCGTCCTCGATCGTGGCCCGCAGCGAGGCCAGCCGGCGCCCGGTGTCCCGCTCCAGCATCCGGTCCGACTCCTCGTCGCGCCCGGCGAGTTCGACGGTCGTGTTGACGGTGAGGCAGCCCAGGCTGCGGCCGTCCCCGCGGTTCTCGAACTCGGCGTCGACGATCGATGCGAACAACGCGCGCAGACGCTCCGCGGCCGGCCGCTCCGGGTTTTCCAGGATGGCGAGCTGATTCGACGTCGTGGTCTCGATGTAGCGGGCCAGGGCCCGCCGGAACAGGTCCTGTTTGCTGCTGAAGGTGTTGTAGATGCTGCTGCGGCCCAGGCCGGTGACATCGCAGAGGTCCTGGGTCGAGGTGGCCTCGTAGCCGTTCGCCCAGAAGGCGCGCATCGCCGCGTCCAGGGCCCGTTCCTCGTCGAAAGTCCTCGGTCGGGCCATGGTCATGGACCGTAGCATGTTGTGTAACGTACGGTCCATAACCATGGCCATGCCCCCGGCCCGGCCGCGAGGTTCAGGCCCCGACCGCCTCCACCGGTACGCCCATCACCTCGCGCGCGTGCCGGCTCGGCACCATCCCGAGACGCCACGCCTGCCAGCCGTCCTCCAGCGTGACGCCGCGCTCCAGCATCACCGCGAACGTCTCCGCGCACTCCTCCACCTTGCCGTCGCGCGACGGGTGCCGCGCGGCCATCAGCTCGGCCAGCTCCTGCTCCGCCACCACGGACCCGACCTCGACGCCGCCCGCCGAGCCGTACGGCAGCAGCGTGCAGCGCAGGAAGCGGGCCCAGTCGGCGCCGCGCTCGTCGCCGTACGAGGTGAACAGCGCCGTCGCCTCGTCGCACAGGGCCAGCGCCTGGGCCGCCTTGCTGTTGCCCGCGTCGATGATCGCCAGCTCCAGGCAGGTCCAGGCCTCGCCGTGCGCGACGCCGATCCGGCGGAAGTCCGCGCGGGCGTCGACGAGCAACTGCCGCGCGAAGCCCGAGTTGCGGAGATTGCCGGTCTGGGCGGCCCGCTGGTCGCGGGTGACCCGGCCCGAGTGGTGCCGGGCGCAGGCCAGTCCGTACACGTCGCGCATCCGGGAGAACATCGAGCGCGCCCGCTCCAGTTCGCGTACGGCCTGAGCGGCGTCCCCGCACTCCTCCAGCGCCTGGCCCAGGTAGTACAGGGTCCACGCCTCGCCGCGCGCGTCCTCGTTGTCCCGGTGCCGGGCCAGGGCCTGGCGGAACTGGTCGGCCGCCGACTCCGGTTCACCGTCCACCAGCCGGGCGCGGGCCAGCTGGGTCAGCGCCCAGGCCTCCCCACGGCCGTCCCGGGTGCGGCCGTACAGATCCATCGCCTGGCCCAACTCCCGCTCGGCGCGCGGGACATCGCCCAGCCGCAGACAGACCTGGCCGAGCTGGAAGTGCGTCCACGCCTCGCCGTGCAGCGACTCGCCCTCACGGTGCAGGACGAGCGCCGTCGACAGCAGCGCGACCGCCTCGGTGAGATTCGCCCGGTCGCGCTCGACGGCCGCCAGCGCGTGCAGCGTCCAGGCGCGGTCGGCGCCGAGTTCGGCCGGGGCCTGGAGATCGAGCGCCTCGCGCAGCTTCGCCGAGGCCTCGGTGAGATTGCCCTGGTGGTGCAGCGTGATGCCCAGTGAGCAGAGCGCGCGGCCGACGCCCGCGTCGTGGTGCGCCTCGCGGTAGAGGTCGACCACGGACGTCAGGGTCGTCTTGGCCTTGTCCAGCTCGCCGAGCTGCCGGGCCGCGATACCCGTACGCCACTGCACCGAGCGGGCCAGCAGCCCCTGGTCGACCGCCTGCGTCAACTCGCTGATCTCACCGAGCCGGTAGAGGTCCCCGCGCAGCAGGCAGTAGTCGCAGAGCGCGCCCAGCAGGCTCAGCACGGCCGCCTGGTCGACACCCTCCGCGTGCCGCAGTGCGGCGGTGATGAAGCTCGACTCGTCGTCCAGCCAGCGCAGCGCGGCGTCCAGCGAGGAGAAACCGTGCCCGCCGAACTGGTCGGCCCGCGTGGACGTCTTGCCGTCGACCAGCCGGATCACGGAGTCGGCCAGCTCCGAGTAGTTCTGGATCAGCCGCTCCTGCGCGGCCGTACGGTCGGCGGCCTCCTCCTCGTCCAGCAGCCGGGCGAGCGCGAAGTTCCGTACGACGTCGTGGAGCCGGTAGCGGCTCGCGCGTACGTGGTCGATCAGGCCCGCGCGCGACAGCACGGTCAGCAGCCGCCCCGCCTCCTGCTCGTCCGTGGCCAGCAGCGAGGCGGCGGCAGCGGCGCCGAGCGAGGCGCGCCCGGCCAGCGCGAGACGCCGCAGCAGCCTGCGCGCCTGGTCGCTCTGGTCGGTGTAGCGCAGCCACATCGCGCGCTCGGCCGGGTCGACCGGGCCGTACGCCTCCAGGTCCGTGGCCAGTTGCAGCGACGTACGTGAACCGAGCGACGAGCCCGCGATCCGCAGCGCCAGCGGCAGACCGCCGCACAACTCGCCTATCCTGTCGATGGTCTGGGCGTCGTACGGCCCGCCCACCGGCTCCTCGCCGGCGGCCCGCAGCAGCTCCTCGCAGCCGGCGCCGTCCAGCGCCTCCACCGGCAGCTGGTGCACCCACGCCGGGGTGTCGGGCGCCAGCTCGACAGGCTGACGCGTCGTCACCAGCACCAGGCTGTCGGAGCGTTCGGGGATCAGGGTGCGGATCTGCTCCGCGTCGGAGGCGTCGTCGAGCACGATCGTGACCGGCAGACCGGTCAGATGCTGGTGGTACAGCTCGCTCAGCCGCCGTACCTGCTGCTCGGCCGACGACCGCTCACGGAACAGCAGTTGCTCGCGGGGCGCACCGAGCCGGTTCAGCAGATGCAGCAGCGCGTCCCTGGTCGACAGCGGCGCCTCGCCCGCGTCGCCGCCCCGCAGGTCCACGACGCACGCCCCGCGGAACTGGTCCCTGAGCTGGTGCGCCGCCCGCACGGCCAGCGTCGTCCGGCCGGAGCCCGGCGCGCCGTACAGCACGACGACCGTCGGTTTGGTCTCCGTCGACGCGCGGGCCGCGTGCACCCAGCGCGCGATCTGCCCGATCGCCTCGCGGCGGCCCGCGAACGGGCCCTCGGACGACGGGAGATGACCGAAGGACTGCTCAAGGACGCTGCGCCTGCGCGCGGCGGCGCTGCGGTCGGATCCGCGCAACTGCGGTACGACGGTGGGTTTCTTGGTCGTACGCCGGGTCGCCTGCGTCAGGACGCGCTGCTGGTCCAGATACGGGCGGATGCCGCGTACCTCCAGCGCCGTCAGCCACTGAAGCCGCAACTGCTCGACGTCACGCGCCTGCCCCGCCGCCCCGGCACGGCCGGCCGGGCGCCCCGCCGATGCCACCTTGGCGACGCCCGTCGCCGTACCGACGACCGCGACGATCACGCCCGTGCCGACGGCCGTGCCGGTACCGGTGCCGAGTCCGACATCGGCGGCGACGGCGGAGGCGGCGGCAACGCCCGCCACCAGCAGGGGCGTTCGCAGCGCGCCCCCGCCCAACCGCTCGGCCAGGGTCCGCCGTTCGGCGTCGGCCTGGTCGAGCGCCGCCTCGTACAGCGCGTACTCGTCCTTGGCGGACTCCGCGACGGCCTCCAACGCGCCCCGCCCGCGCGCCAGAAGGACATTCCCGTCGATCCGCCCGCCCGAACGCCGCACCTCTTCCTCGACGGCGCGTACCAACAACCTCTCGGCCTCGCCCCGATGGCTGTCCCGCATATGCATCCCCCTCCGAGAGCATCCGGTGCTTCGGCGTGCCCCGCGCCAGTGTGCTGCGTGGGGCGCGCGAGCGCGAGGCGGCCTGCCGGGCCCGCGGCGGCCGATGTCGCCGCTCCGCGCCGGGTGCCTACGCGCGAAACTGATGCGTACGTGTGCCCGTACGTCTTGCCCGCGTGGGGCCTCCGTTACGCCCGCGGCGGAAAGAGCCAGGTCGGGGGTCCGCCGCGTGGCCCGGGGGAGGGGCCGCGGCTTACGCTCGGGACGGCGGGTGCCGGTGCCGTTCCACAGCTACGGAGGAATCATGGGTGAAGGCGTTCTGCGTGCCGTTCCCGGTCCGGGCCCCGGCCGGGACAGCAAGGCCGACGAGCCGCTGATGCGGGATCTCGTGGGGGCCGCGCTGCGGCGGGCGCGGCTGCGGCAGGGGCGGACGCTGCGGGACGTCGCCGACCGGGCGCAGGTCTCGCTGCCGTATCTGTCGGAGATCGAGCGCGGGCGCAAGGAGCCGTCGTCCGAGGTGCTGGCGGCCGTCTGCCGGGCGCTCGGGCTGCAACTCGTGGACCTGGTGGGCGCGTTGCACGTCGACCTCACGTCGAAGACGACGGTGACGGTCTCCGTCACGGCCAGGGCCGCGGCCACGGCGAACTGGGGTCAGCCGCGCCGCGACGCCGGGCGCCGGGGCGGACAGGCCACGCTGACGCTGCTCGCCGCCTGAGACTGCGCGTATGCGTATGCGTATGCGCGTACGCCTACGGTGCGGGGCCCGCACCCCCGTGCCGGGCCCCGCACCGTACGCCGACTTGTCGACCCGCTGGCTCAGCGCCCGCGTTCCGCCAGTTCGCGGGTCGTGATCACGCCGTCCACCAGGCCGTACTCCTTCGCCTGCGCCGCCGTGAAGTACTTGTCCCGGTCGGTGTCCTCCCGCAGCCGCTCCACGCTCTGACCCGTGTGCTGCGCCAGAATGTCCTCGATCTCGGCCCGCGTCCGCAGCACCTCCGCCGCCTGGATCTCCAGGTCCGCCGCCTCGCCCTGCCCCTGGGTGGACGGCTGGTGCAGCAGCACCCGTGAGTGCTGGAGCGCCGTCCGCTTGCCGGGCGCACCCGCCGCGAGGAGTACGGCGGCGGCCGAGCCCGCCTGGCCGAGACAGACGGTCGCGACGTCCGCCCGCACGAACTGCATCGTGTCGTAGATCGCGGTCAGCCCGGTGGCCGCGCCGCCGGGGGAGTTGATGTAGAGGTGGATGTCCATCTCGCTGCTCTCGTGGTCGAGATGGAGCATCTGCGCCATGATCACGTTCGCGACGCCGTCGTCGATCGACGTGCCGAGGAAGATGATCCGCTCGGAGAGCAGCCGGCTGAAGACGTCGTAGGAGCGTTCGCCGTTGGGAGTCCGCTCGACGACCACGGGGACGGTGTACTGCCCGCTCATGCCGCCGCCCCCTTGTCGGTGGCGCCGAAACCGAACCCGAACCCGAAGCCGCCGGCCGCGTCGCCGCCCAGCTCGCCCGCGCTCCGTACGACGCGGTCCACGAACCCGTACTCCTTCGCCTGCTCCGCCGTGAACCACCGGTCCCGCCGCTGGTCGGCCGCGACCGTCTCCAGGCTCTGCCCGCAGTGCTCCGCGATCAGCTTCTGCATGGTCAGCTTGGTGTACGCGAGATTCTCGGCCTGTACGGCGATGTCGGCCGCCGTCCCGCCGATCCCGCCGGACGGCTGGTGCATCATGATCCGCGCGTTCGGCAGGGCGTAGCGCTTGCCGGCCGTCCCCGCGCAGAGCAGGAACTGGCCCATGCTGGCCGCGAAGCCCATCGCCAGCGTGGCGACGTCGTTCGGGATGAACCGCATGGTGTCGTAGATGGCCATCCCGGCGAGGACGGAGCCACCCGGGCTGTTCACGATCAGGACGATGTCGCTCTTGGGGTCCTCCTGCGACAGGAGCAGCAGTTGGGCGCAGATCCGGTTGGCGATCGCGTCGTCCACCTGTTCACCGAGCACCAGGATCCTGCCGTGCTGCAGGCGCCCGGCGATCTGGTCGTCGAACGGCGCCGCGCCGGCCTCCGCCGCCGCGCCCCGTGGAACGGTCGAGAGCATGTCTTCCTCCATCACCCGGCCCCCGACGGCGAGCACTCACCCACCTCGGCCGGTCCCTCCACCCTGCGGACCGGGCGCCGGCGGAAGCGAGGAATTCTGCCGTGCGGAGATCTCCTGCCGGCAGAGCGCCGCTACTCCCAGCCGTCCGGCCGCGGACCGCCGCGGTCCGCCGACGTCGACAGGACCTCGCAGCCCATGCGCCGCGCCGCGTCGAACAGCGCATCCCGTGCACGCCTCCCGTCGCCGGGCGGGTACGCGACCCGGATCTGGTGCCCGTACGCGGTCTCGTAGGTCAGCCGCCAGTCGAGATCCGTCGCGGCGAAGTGATCCTGCCGCGCCTCGTCCCCGTCCTCGTCCCCGTCCTCGTGCCCGTCCTCCTCTTTGTACGAGCCGCGGTCGGCCGTCGGCGCGAGCGCGTCGCGCAGGACGCGCAGCCGCTCGGTGTACGGCAACTCCCCCTCGGACAGCCGGACATGGACATGGACGCGTTCCCGGAACGGATCGAACCAGGGCGTGGGCTCCATCGGCCCGCCGAAGACCGGGGTGTGGATCCGGCCGGTCAGCCACCCGTGCAGGAACGCCACCGCGCCCTGCTCGTGGGCGGAGTGGTACCAGCCCCGGGGATTCCACGCGACCACCGTCCAGCTGTCCGGCTCCCCGGCCGTCAGCCAGCCCAGCCTGTCCCCGTTGTCCGTCCCGGCCCACGGCAGCAGCCCGCCGGGCTCGGGGTAGAAGGAGTACGGGCACCGCTCGGGGTACGCGTCACGGAACGGGCCCTCCTGCTCCAGCAGCCGCCGAGCCATGGGTATCAGCAGGTCGTGCGTGCCGAAGGGGTGCAGGGGCGAGATGAAGTCGGCGAACTGGCCAAGGCCGTAGCGCCCGACAAGAGCCTTGAAGTCGGCGGGCAGTTCACGCTCCAGCGCGGCCTCGACCCGTCCCCAGTCCCCGGCCGCGTCCACGGGCTCGATGGGCGGTGGTATGAGGCGGACCAGGTCGTCGATCGTTGTCATGATCGCGAGTGTAGGGAGAGCCAGGTGTACTTGCCGCTCCGTCTTACGCATCGCGCGTAGATGTGCAATCTTGTCTGCGTGACCGACGGTGCCATCCGCACGAACCTCAATTGACGCCCTGTCAGGGCGAGTTGAGACCTTCGTGCGAATGCGCCCAACCGGCCGTGCTACGCGCGTAGTTGACCTCCCCGTCCCCCACCGAAGAGGAAATTACAGTGAACAAGGCCCTCAGAAGCACCGCGATCGGCGCCGCCGCCCTCGCCCTGGCGTTCTTCTCGTCCCCCGCACTCGCCCAGGCCGCCCCCGCCCCCGCCGACACCAAGGCTCCCGTCGGCGCGCTCGCCAAGCTCAGCCACGGCACCGCCGCGGCCCAGCTCAGCAACGCCGGCATCGGCATCCGCTCCAGCGGCGGCTGTTCGGACCGCAACAACCCGACCTGTACGTCCCTCGACCAGGTCAACTCCGCGACCATCCAGGGCGCGATCACCCTCAAGGGCGCCACCGGCTGCGCGATGACCGTCACGGGCGGCACGGAGACGGGCCACGCCTCGGGCACCTACAGCCACTGGAACGGCTACAAGCTCGACTTCGCCATGTCGAGCTGCCTGACCAACTACATCACCGGCACGTTCACGTCCATCGGCGGCAGCAAGTGGCAGTCGGGCTCCGGGAACGTGTACTACAACGAGGTCAACCACTGGGACGTGACCTACCACAACTGCGGCGGCTGCTGACCACTCCCGCCCCTGACGCACGAAAACCCGCAGGGCGCTCCCTCGCACACGGGGGCGAGGGCGTGCCCTGCGAGGCCCGCGCGGGCGGTGCCCGCGTGGAAGCGTCACTTCTCGGGGCGCTGGACGGGCCGACCGAGCTGCCAGACCTCCCAGCCCGCAGCAACCCAGGCCTCCGGGTCGACGGCACTACGGACATCGACAAGGACCTTGCACCGAACGGCTTCTCCCGCGGACGAGGGGAACTTGGTGTCCTTGGTGAACTGCGGCCACTCGGTGGCCAGTACGACAATGTCGGCTCCCTCAAGGGCCGTCGCCGCGTCATCCGCGTACGTGTAACGCGGCCGCAGGTTCCGGGCGGCATCAGTGGACTCGGGATCGTAGATCACGGCGCGAGCACCGGCATCGTGCAGTCGTCCCGCCAGTCGGAGCGCCGGTGAGTTACGCACATCGCTCGTGCCCGCTTTGAACGATGCCCCCAGGACAGCGATGCGGGCACCGTCGACCGGGCTCCCGAGCGCGCGCTCGACGAGGGCGGTGGCCGCGTCCATTCGGGAGTGATTGACTCCCTCGACAGCCTGGAGCAGGGCGTGGGCGTGCGTGGCACCCAGATCCCCCACTCGCCAGGTGAACGCGCCGGTGTCCTTCGGCAGGCAGCCCCCGCCGTAGCCGATACCGGGCCGCATTCCGCCATGCCCGATCCGGGGGTCGATGCCGAGACCGTATGCGACCGTGCTTACGTCCGCGCCGACGATCTCACATACCTCAGCCATGGCGTTGATGTAGGAGATCTTCGTGGCGAGAAACGCGTTGGCGGCGGACTTCAGTACCTCTGCGGTCGGCGGGTCGGTGACGATCAGTGTCACGTCGTTCCGGGCCAGGATCGGTGCGTAGACCTCCTCGATGGCCTTCTGCGCCCCGGGTGAGGTGAGACCGGCGACGATGCGGTCCGGGTACAGGGTGTCCTCGACGGCGTGACCCTCGCGCAGAAACTCCGGATTCCACACCAGCTCGACACCGTCAGGGGCCTGGGCCGAGACGATCTCTTGGAGCCGGGCGACGGTACCGACCGTGACCGTGGACTTCCCCACGATCGTGCACGGTCGCTTCAGGAGAGATGTCAGCGAACTGACCGAGCGGACAACCTGATCCACGTCGTAGCCGCGCCCGTCCTCGCGAAGCGGCGTACCCACAGCGAGGAAGTGGAGGTCCGCCCACTCGGCGGCTTCCGCCAAATCGCTCGTGAAGCGGAGCCGACCGGTGGGAACGTGCTTGGCCAGCAGTTCGTCGAGCCCCTTCTCGTAGAAGGCGCCACGTCCGCTCTGCAGTACCCGGCAAGTCTCCGGGTTCAGTTCGACTCCGACAACTTCGTGCCCGAGCTCCGCCATGGCAGCGGCGTGAGGAGCGCCGAGATGGCCGCAGCCGATCACCGAAACGCGCATTGCTGTTCTGTCCTTTGATTCGTGGGGCACACCTGTCCGTGCGCGCCACGACGCTACAGCGCCCCGAACTCCGCCTCATCCAGGCGCTGTTACTCGCTCAGACGTTCAAGAGTTCGCGCAGACGCTTAAGGGCCGGAATCGCCTCCTGGCGAACCACGACATCGCCCTCCCGCGCGCCTTCGATGGGGTACTCCTTGAAGACCCCGTTCTCCAGCAGCCCTTCGGGGTCCACGAAGAAGATCTTCATGCCTCTCGCCCGTGCCCGGGCCTGCACTGCTCGCCGGTCGGCATGCAGACCCACGACCAGCAGTGCCTTCGCCTCGCTGAGCAGAGGCACCGGAGGAATCTTCTGGTCGTAGCGGCGGACGAACGCTTCCTCCAGACCTGCCCGTGCCGAGAGTGTGTCGAAGTTGTGCGTGATGACGGGCCCGACCAGGTGCCCGGCGTCGTGCAAAGCCTTCAGCGCCTCGTGTGCGGCAGTGGGCTGGGCTGAGAAGCACGCCGCGAACATCCGCGTCAGTTCCTCCGCCTTGCCGAACGCGTCGAGCAGCATCTCACGCATGAGGGTGTCCGCCCGTGGGCTCAGGGTGAACGCGTGTGACTGCGTAAGGGAGTTGTCGTTCCTCGCGGTCACCCGGTAGACCTCATGGAGGAAATGCAGGGGTGGGATGCCGGCCTCGATCGAGGTTCCGCATCCGACCTCGACCTGGAAGGGGAGGAAGTCGAGCAGTCCCGACAGGTCGTCCGCGATGGTCGGCTCGCCGCGTTTCTCCTTGACCCGCATTCCTCCCGCCAACACGTCCCAGGGCAGGTTCCGCAGGGAGCGGTGTGCCGTGAAGCCCTCCGACGTGATGCACACGTCGAGGGAACGGAACCCCTCCGGAGTGTCCCGGTTCGCGCGTTCATCCTGCGGGTGAACCTCATGCCGCGCGACGGCGACCACCAGGTCGCCCCGGTGCCACACGTCGTACTTCTTGCGCCAGCGTCCCTCGGCGAGCCACCTGTTGATGTCCTCGGTGTACGCGTCGATCTCGGCGACCGGGGCGAGGTGTGAGCAGAAGAGGTAGAGCTCGGACAGCACCAACCGCGGAACCGGGTGGGTGTAGTCCAGGTCGTACGTGTATCGGAAGTGAACGACCCGGCGGCGGCCGGTGCTGTCTTCCTTCCAGCCCGACTGCTCCGCGTTGGAAGGGTCCTGGGTGCGGCGCCAGATGCCTTCCTCGATGGAGCGGGGGCGCTCATGGCGGCTTCCGGCGAAGTGTTCCACCCAGGTGGCCACCTGTTGCTGCGAGAGTTGTTCGATCACGGGGTGGGGCAGGAACACGGTTTCTCCTCAGATCATGGCGTTGCCGAGCAGGGGATTCTGCAAGGAGCCGGCACGCGGTCGAGCGCACGCGGCGGGTCGGGTATCAGGCGTTGCGCGCGTGCTCGTCCCCGATCGGGGCGGGTGTGAGGGAAAGCTCCGCCCAGACGGTCTTGCCGGGCCCGTGCCGGTCCTTGACCCCCCAGCTGTCGGCCAGAGCCTCTACGAGTACGAGCCCCCTGCCCCCGGACTCCTCCCACCCCGGCTCCCGCCTCTCCGGCCGCTCCACAGCCGCGTCGTGCACCTCGATCCGCAGACTGTCCGCCATCCGCACATACCGGGTCTCGATCTCCCGCCCCGGCGAAACACGGGCATGCCGACCGGCGTTCGTCAGCAACTCGGAGAGAACCAGCACGGCGGACTCCTCCAGCCGGGACAGTCCCCACCGCGCGAGCGCCTTCCGCAACTCCCACCGGGCCAGGCCCACACAACGCGGATGCCGACTCCACCGAAGCGTCACCGCGTCACCCCGGTCGATATCCATCAGGCCATCTCCATCAGCAGACGGGCCAGTGCAGGGCCCTGAGCCGCCCCTTGATGAGGTTCCAGCTGCTCCGCCCGCATCACTCTGTGGTGCGTAACCATGGGGGACTTCCCTATCTGCCGTCCGTTTTGTGCGTGCCCCCAGACAAGCCGCACCGGTTAATCCGAACCAGAGCGAACGCAGCGCATTCATCAGGCATACTCGGAGCAATGGCCGCTCTGGCCTGGGAACTTCTCTCCGAACAGAGCCAAGGGGCAGGTATGGGACCGCGTCACGACCTGAAGCGGCGCCGAAAGGCGCTCGGCTACAGTCAGGAAGAGTTCGCCTTGGCCGTTGGCGTTGCCACATCAACCATTGGCCGCTGGGAGCGAGGAGAGATCGCTCCCCGCGACTACATCCGCCCGAGACTGTCCAGGCTGCTGCAAGTGACTCTGGCTGAGCTGGACACCTTCTTGACTGTGAACAGACTCGTCTACGCCGCAGGGCCGGCCCGGCGAGGCTCTCATGGGGCCGCAGTCAGTTACGCGGCATCCGACGACTACTTAGGTACCGGTGATCTCGACGCGATGATTCGGCGTGATTTTCTGCGAGTGTTGACCATCATCGGGACGTTCTTGACGCTTCCTGTTGGGAACGACGCTGTCGCCGCAGACCACCCCGGAGAAGCACCCGCCACTGACAACCTCGCCACCTATGGCGCGATGAACTCGCGTCTGTGGCAGCTTTTCTCGCTCTCGAATTCCAAGCAGGCCGCCCTGCCGCTCGTTCGAGATCAGCTGAACAGCGTGGCAGAAAGCCTAAATCAGGTACGAAGCGGCCGAGAGCGTCAACAGCTCTGCTCGGCTGCCGGTGACCTCTTCCAGTTGGCGGGAGAAGTCTTCTTCGATGCCAACAAGTACATGGACGCAGCCCAGTGTTACACCCTTGCGGGCAGTGCCAGCCGCGAGGCAAGAAGCCCGGATCTCTGGGCATGCGCGCTTACCAGGCACGCCTTTGTGAGCATCTACGAGCGTCGGTTCCAGGACGCGGTCCCACTGCTCACAGCGGCGGCACGGCTCGCCGAACACGGTGACAGCCAACTGTCCACTCGCTACTGGGTAGCGGCCGTACAGGCCGAAGCGTTCGCGGGACTTGGCGAGTTGAACGCGTGCCAGCACGCTCTGGATCGGGCCGAGGAGGTCCACGCCCTCACTGGCACTGTGCACAACGGGGGTTGGCTACGCTTCGACGGCTCGCGACTCGCTGAAGAGAGGGGGACGTGCTACGTGGTGCTCGGCCGACCGGACTTGGCGGAACGAGCCCTGACCAATGCCCTCGGTCAGTCATTGTCCCCCCGCCGTCAGAGCGGTGTACTTACCGACCTCGCAGCCCTCGGCGTCCAGAAGCGAGACGTTGACCAGCTTCTGAGCTATGCGTCCAGGGCGCTGAACCTCGCCTCACAGACAAAGTCGGGCTACATGGTGCGCAAGCTGGACGGTCTCCAGGGACAACTGTCACCTATGCGTTCCGACAAGCGCGTCTCGGATCTGAGCGACCAGATCTCGGCACTTACGTCCGTCAACTGGCCGACTAGCTGAAATGGAAAGTACCTTGACCGAAGAACAGGGACGCATCTTTCGTGAAGCCTGGATCACGGGCGTGAAGACGCACTTCCTCGGTGAGCCCAAGCCCGGCTACATCACTCCCTGGGACGACACTCCCCAGTGGGAACGGCAGGCGGCGGCAGCCGTGTGCGCTCAGGTGCGGGAGTTCGTCAGGGTCAGCGACGGCAGCACGGCGAAGCTCACCCGCGAGCAGAAGAGCCGGTTCGTCGCCACCTGCTGGATCGCTCAGATCCACAAGCACATCGAAACGCCCAAGCCCGGCTACGTGGCCGACTGGTCGGACCTTCCCGCCTGGCAGCAGGAGACGGACGCCGACATCTTCGAAGCCATCGAGGCCACCTGACCGGCTCCGCACCCGGAAGACGTCCCGACGCGCCAATGGGCGAGGGCCGGGGTGTGCGCGCCGGGGCTTGGCTCGTGTGCGTCAGGATGGGGGGATGGCGAACCGACTGTCCCATGAGACGTCCCCCTACCTCCTCCAGCACGCCGACAATCCGGTCGACTGGTGGCCCTGGTCGGCCGAGGCGTTCGAGGAGGCGCGTAGGCGCGATGTGCCCGTGCTGCTCAGCGTCGGGTACAGCAGTTGCCACTGGTGCCATGTCATGGCCCACGAGTCCTTCGAGAACGAGGCGACCGCGGCGTACCTCAACGAGCACTTCGTCAGCGTCAAGGTCGACCGCGAGGAGCGGCCGGACGTCGATGCCGTCTATATGGAGGCCGTGCAGGCGGCGACGGGGCAGGGCGGGTGGCCGATGACCGTCTTTCTCAACGCCGACGGGGAGCCGTTCTACTTCGGTACGTACTTCCCGCCCGCGCCCCGCAACGGCATGCCGTCCTTCCGGCAGGTGCTCGAAGGCGTCAACTCCGCCTGGACCGAACGGCGTGAGGAGGTCGGCGAGGTCGCCGGGCGGATCGTGGCGGAGTTGGCGGGGCGGTCGCTCGCGCACGGGGGCGAGGGCACTCCCGGTGAGGAGGAGCTGGCCCAGGCGCTGCTCGGGCTGACGCGGGACTACGACGAGAAGTACGGCGGGTTCGGCGGCGCGCCCAAGTTCCCGGCGAGCATGGTCGTGGAGTTCCTGCTGCGCCACCACGCCCGTACGGGGTCCGAGGGCGCGCTCCAGATGGCGTCCGACACGTGCGAGGCGATGGCGCGCGGCGGGATCTACGACCAGCTCGGCGGCGGGTTCGCCCGTTACTCGGTGGACCGCGAGTGGGTGGTCCCGCACTTCGAGAAGATGCTCTACGACAACGCGTTGCTGTGCCGTACGTACGCGCGGCTGTGGCGCGCCACCGGGTCCGACCTGGCGCGCCGCGTGGCGCTGGAGACCGCCGACTTCATGGTGCGTGAACTGCGCACCGCCGAGGGCGGGTTCGCCTCGGCGCTGGACGCGGACAGCGACGACGGGTCGGGCAAGCACGTCGAGGGCGCGTACTACGCGTGGACGCCCGCGCAGCTCACCGACGTACTCGGCGAGGCCGACGCGGAGTTCGCCGCCCGGTACTACGGCGTGACCGAGGAAGGCACCTTCGAGAAGGGCGCCTCCGTCCTTCAACTCCCGCAGGGCGAGGGCGTGGTGGACGCCGCCCGGGTCGAGTCCGTGCGGCAGCGGCTGTTCGCGGCCCGGGACACCCGGCCGCGCCCGGAGCGGGACGACAAGGTCGTCGCCGCCTGGAACGGTCTCGCGATCGCCGCGCTCGCCGAGACCGGCGCGTACTTCGAACGGCCGGATCTCGTCGAACGCGCGACCGAGGCCGCGGACCTGCTGGTGCGGGTGCACATGGATGAGACGGTGCGCCTGGCCCGTACCTCCAAGGACGGCCGCGTCGGCGCCAACGCCGGTGTGCTGGAGGACTACGGCGACGTCGCCGAGGGCTTCCTCGCGCTGGCCTCGGTGACCGGCGAGGGCGTGTGGCTGGACTTCGCCGGCTTCCTCCTCGACACCGTCCTGACTCAGTTCGTCGGCGAGGGCGGGGCGCTGTACGACACGGCGCACGACGCCGAGCCGCTGATCCGCAGGCCCCAGGACCCGACCGACAACGCCACGCCGTCCGGCTGGACTTCGGCGGCCGGCGCGCTCCTGAGTTACGCCGCCCACACCGGCTCGGAGTCCCACCGCACCGCCGCCGAGGGCGCTCTCGGCGTCGTCAAGGCGCTCGGACCGCGGGCGCCGCGCTTCATCGGCTGGGGGCTCGCCGTCGCCGAGGCGCTGCTCGACGGGCCGCGCGAGGTCGCCGTGGTGGGGCCACGCGGCGACGCGGCGACCGCCGAGCTGCACCGTACGGCGCTGCTGGGCACCGCGCCCGGAGCCGTCGTCGCGGTGGGAGAAGGTCAACTCCCGGACGACGAAGCCGAGTTCCCCCTGCTCGCCGGGCGCCCGCTGGTCGACGGGCGGGCCGCCGCCTACGTCTGCCGTGCCTTCGTCTGCTCCGCCCCCACGACCGAAGTCGACGCCCTGAAGCAGCAGTTGACCGTACGTACGTAGCAACCGCCGCCCCCGCAAGCACAGTTCCGGCCGCCTGTGAAGCATGCAAAATCGGACTTAAATAGAGAGTTCATCGAATTGGGCCCTCTGTCGTCACACTTCCCCCCTATCTTCATCACGAAGGACACGCAACAAGTGCGCATGGGGGGCATGCGTACAGGGTGAAACCGGGGGGACCGGCGGCCAGGGGGGCCTTGCCGCGGTTCACCCTTGGCCGAGGGGGGCCATGTGGTCACGTCCGTATTCATCGCTGCCATTTCGCTGGCGCTGTTCTGGATGGCAGCGTTCACGTTGTGGTGGCAGATGCACGCCTGGCGTACGCCGGAGACGCTGGCGGCGACACGATTCGACCGGCCCGACGGGGGGCCGGCACGCTCGTTCTCGCTGCTCCTGCCCGCCCGTCATGAACAGGCGGTTCTTGAGCACACGATCGAGCGGCTGCTGCAGTCCAGCCACACCCGTTTCGAGATCATCGTCATCGTCGGGCACGACGACCCCGAGACCGCGGAGGTCGCCGAACGGGCCGCCGCCCGCGATCCCGCCCGGGTCCGTGTCGTCGTCGACACCCACCTCTCGAAGAACAAGCCCAAGGCGCTGAACACGGCGCTGCCCTACTGCACCGGCGAGGTGGTCGGGGTCTTCGACGCCGAGGACCAGGTCCACCCGGAACTGCTCACCCATGTCGACCACGCCTTCCGCTCCACCGGCGCGGACGTCGTGCAGGGCGGCGTCCAGCTGATCAACTTCCACTCCAGCTGGTACAGCTTGCGCAACTGCCTGGAGTACTTCTTCTGGTTCCGCAGCCGGCTGCACCTGCACGCCCAGAAGGGCTTCATCCCGCTGGGCGGCAACACCGTCTTCGTGCGGACCGACGTGCTGCGCGACGCGGGCGGCTGGGACCCGGACTGCCTCGCCGAGGACTGCGACCTGGGCGTACGGCTCTCCAGCATCGGCAAGAAGGTCGTCGTCGCGTACGACTCCGACATGGTCACCCGCGAGGAGACGCCCGGCTCACTGGTGTCGCTGCTGAAGCAGCGCACCCGCTGGAACCAGGGCTTCCTCCAGGTATACCGGAAGAACGACTGGCGCCAACTGGCCACGCGAGGCCAGCGGTTGCTCGCCCGCTACACGCTGATGACACCCTTCTTCCAGGCCATCACCGGCGTCGTCATCCCACTCAACGTGGCCATCGCGCTCTTCCTCGACGTGCCCGTCGGGATCGCCTTCATCACCTTCCTGCCGGCCGTCACCGCGCTGGTCACCTTCGTGTTCGAGCTGGTCGGACTGCACGACTTCGGCAGGCAGTACGGACTCAAGGTCCGCTTCACGCACTACCTCAAGCTCGTCGTCGGCGGCCCCTTCTACCAGGTGCTCCTCGCCGGCGCGGCCGTCCGTGCCGTGTGGCGCGAGCAGCGTGGGCGCCGTGACTGGGAGCTGACCAGTCATGTCGGCGCGCATCTCACCGGAGAGAGCCGCGAGGCCCACGAGGCCCGCGAGGCCCACGAGACCCGAGAGACCCGAGAGACCCGAGAGGACGTCCACGCGTGACCTCGACCCTCCCCGTGGAGGCGACGGAGACGGCCACCGGCCGGACCACCGACATCGCCCCCGCGAAGCTCAGTCCTGCCCCGGAGCCGCCAAGTCCTCCGACGTCCCCGAGTCTCCCGAGGCCGGTCGCCGGTGATGTCCAACGGCGGCTCGACAAGCGGCAGTTGCTGATACGACCCGTCGTACGCTTCCGCACCTCACGCGCCGATCTGCTCCTCTGCGCGGCCCTGCTCCTGGTGATCATGGCCGTCCAGGGCTGGAACATCCAGCACTACCCGACCCTCAGCGACGACGAGGGCACCTATCTCGCCCAGGCATGGGCCGTCCAGCAGGGCGACGGACTCGCCCACTACACCTACTGGTACGACCACCCGCCGCTCGGCTGGATCCAGATAGCCGCGCTCACCTGGCTGCCGTCGCTGATCGCGCCCGAATCGATGACCGTCGGCGCGATGCGCTTCGCGATGCTGCTGGTCAGCGCGGCCAGCGCCGTACTGCTCTACGTACTCGCCCGGCGGCTTTGGCTGCCGCGCTGGGCCGCCGGACTCGCGATGGGGCTGTTCGGGCTCTCCCCGCTCTCGGTCGTGCTGCAACGGGAGATCTTCCTCGACAACATCGCCGTGATGTGGATGCTCCTCGCCTTCTGCCTCGCGGCGTCGCCCAACCGGCATCTGTGGCACCACTTCGCCGCCGGACTCGCCGCCGCCGTCGGAGTGCTGACCAAAGAGACGATGCTCATCGTGCTGCCCGCCGTACTGGTGACGATGTGGCGCAACGGGCACCCCGACACCCGTAAGTTCGCGGTCACCGGAGCCATCACCGCCTGCGCGGTCATCGGCCTCTCGTATCCCCTCTTCGCCCTGCTGAAGGGCGAGTTGCTGCCCGGCGGCGGGCATGTGTCGCTGTGGGACGGCGTCACGTACCAGATGAGCAGGCCCGGCTCCGGCTTCATACTCGATGCCGGGTCCGGCTCGCACGGCGTGCTCCAGTCCTGGCTCTACTACGACAAGGTCCTGCTGCTCGGGGGCATGGCCGGTGCGCTCTGGCTGCTCCTGACCATCCGCTGGTCCGTCACCGCACGGGCACTCGCCGGGCCGGCGCTGGCCGTCGCGATCCTGACCGCCATGGCGCTGCGGCCCTCCGGCTACCTCCCGGCGATGTACGTCATCCAGGGGCTGCCGTTCCTGGCCCTGATGCTGGCGGGCGGCGCGGCCAGCGTCGCGCACGCGCTGCTGCGCAGAGGACGCCGGCCGGACGAACCACGGGGGCTGACCGTCGTACGGTGGACGGCGGTGGTCGCGCTGGTGGCGGCCTCCGCCGCGTACGTCGCACCCCGCTGGTACGACGGCAACCGCACCGCCCTGACCGCCGACGCCAACGCCCCTTACCGGGCGGCCACTTCATGGATGAAGACCGAGGTGCCCGACCCGGCCGGCACCCGCGTCCTCGTGGACGACGCCATGTGGCTCGACCTGGTGCACGCCGGATATCAGCCGGGGCTCGGCGCCATCTGGTTCTACAAGGTCGACCTCGACCCCGCCGTGACGAAGACGCTGCCCGGCGGCTGGCGCGACATCGACTACGTCGTGGCGTCCCCGACCGTCCGCCGCGACGCCGCTGACCTGCCGAGAGTGCGCGACGCGCTCAACCATTCCAAGGCCGTGGCCGTCTTCGGGGACGGCGAGGACCGGATCGAGATCCGGCGGATCGTGAACAGCGCGGGAGCGGCGGAAACCGCAGGAGCAACGGAAATCGCTGATGCCAAGGAAACCACGGGAGGCGAACGATGAGCATTCTTCCTGTCCCTCCCCGAGGGACCGGCGAACTCGGCGACGCGGAGCTGGAGTCGACGGCCGTGGCCGAGCCCGGCGCCGTCACCGTCATCATCCCGACCTTCAACGAGGCGGCGAACGTAAGGGAGTTGCTGCGTCAGCTGACGGAGTCCGTACCGTCCAGGCTGCCGTGCGAGGTCCTGTTCGTGGACGACTCCACGGACGGCACCCCGGAGGCGATCGCCGAGGCGGCGCAGGACTGCCCGTTCCCCGTCGCCGTCATCCACCGGGACGAACCGGTCGGCGGCCTCGGCGGCGCGGTCGTCGAAGGACTGCGTGCCGCGGGGTCCGAATGGATCGTCGTCATGGACGCCGACCTCCAGCATCCCCCGTCCCTGGTACCGGAGTTGGTCGCCGCCGGTGAGCGGTCGACCGCCGATCTCGTCGTCGCCAGCCGGTACGTCGACGGCGGCAGCAGGGCCGGACTCGCCGGCGGCTACCGCGTCGCCGTCTCCCGCTCAGCCACGTGGCTGACCAAGGGCCTGTTCCCACGTCGGCTGCGCGGTATCAGCGACCCGATGAGCGGCTTCTTCGCCATCCGGCGCAGCGCGGTCACGGCGGACGCGCTGCGCCCGCTGGGCTACAAGATCCTGCTGGAGCTGGCCGTACGGTGCCGGCCGCAGCAGGTCGCGGAGGTGCCGTTCGTCTTCCGCGACCGGTTCGCGGGCGAGTCCAAGTCGACGGCCAGGGAAGGGATGCGGTTCCTGCGGCATCTCGTCGAGCTGCGTACGGCGTCGCCGCTGGCCCGGATGGTGGCCTTCGGGCTGATCGGGCTCACCGGCTTCGTACCGAATCTGCTGGCGCTGTACGGGCTGACGGGCGCCGGGATGCACTATCTGCCGGCCGAAATCGTCGCCAACCAGTTCGGGGTGGCGTGGAACTTCGTCCTCATCGAGCTGCTGCTGTTCCGCGGCCGGCGGGCCCACCGGCACTGGGCGGACCGGGTGGGGCGCTTCGTGGTGCTCGCCAACGCCGATCTGCTGCTGCGGATACCGCTGATCGCGCTGTTCGTGGGGGAGTTCGGGATGGGGGTCATGCCCGCGACGGTGCTGGCGATGCTCGCGACGTTCGTGCTGCGGTTCGCGGGGACCGAGACGCTGGTGTATCTGCCGAAGGGGAGATGGGGGCGGGCACAGGGCCGCGCCGCCGAATCCCCGGTCGCTGCAGCGACCCCTTCGGCACGGAGCGGGAGGACGAGCCGGTGACCCCGTTCCGCAGACCACCGGCCCGGCGCAGCCGTCGTACCAGCCCTCGTACCAGTCGCCGTACCGCGCTGCTCGCCGTCACGGCGCTCACCGCCGGGCTGCTGCTCAGCGTCGGCGTCCAGCAACCCGCCACCGCCGGCCCCAACCTCGTCAAGAACCCCGGCTTCGAGACCCCCGGCGCCGGGGGCGGCGCCGCGATGCCGGACTGCTGGTCGCAGTCCGGCTGGGGCGACAACGACTTCACCTTCACCACCGTCGCCGACACGCACAGCGGCACCAAGGCGCTCAAGGTCGAGCTGACCCGGCGGGTCGACGGCGACCGCAAGGCGCTGGTCACCGAGTCGGCGGCGTGCGCCCCCGCCGTACAGCCGACGAAGCAGTACGACCTCTCCCTCTGGTACAAGTCGACGACCCCGGACGCGGCGATCACCCTCTTCCGGCACGACACGACGGCCGGCTGGCAGTACTGGACCGACCTCAAGTCCCTTGATCTGAGCGCCGGTTACCAGCGCGCGGAGGTCCGTACCCCCGTCGTACCGCCCGGCACCGACCGGATCAGCTGGGGCGTCTCCGTCTTCGGTACCGGCAGCGCCACCACCGACGACTACGGCATGGAGGAGGTCGCCGTCCCGCCGCCCGACCCGGAGTGCACGGGCACCGCCGCCGACTGCGCCGACGGCCGCTGGGAGGTGCTGGAGACGGAGAACCCGGTGCGTTCCATGCACTCGGTGGTCCTCAACAACGGCAAGGTGCTGCTGATCGCCGGGTCCGGCAACGACCCGGAGCAGTTCGAGGCCGGGACCTTCACCTCGGCGGTGTACGACCCCGAGGACGGGACGTACGAGACGATCCCCACGCCCGACGACATGTTCTGCTCGGGGCATGTCCAACTGTCCGACGGCCGCGTGCTGGTGATGAGCGGCAACAAGGGCTATCCGTCGGCGGACGGCACCGTCGGGTACCAGGGTTACAAGGACTCGTACATCTTCGACCCGGCCACCGAGACGTACAGCAGGACCAACGACATGAACGACGGGCACTGGTATCCGTCCGCCACGATCATGGGCAACGGCGACGTGCTGTCCTTCGGCGGGCTGCGCGAGGACTCGTCGGGCTCGGTGACCGCCGACCGGTGGTCTGCCGCCGAGGAGAAGTGGCTGCCGCTCGGACAGGTCAACCAGACCTGGTCGTACTGGGGCCTGTACCCGGCGATGGTGCTGATGCAGGACGGCCGCCTCTTCTACACGGGCAGCCACACCTTCGGCAACGGCACGCCCGGCACCGGCGCCTCGATCTACGACTACGACGCCAACACGATCACGGACGTGCCCGGCCTGCGGAACAAGGACGAGCGCGACCAGTCGGCGAGCGTGCTGCTGCCCCCCGCCCAGGACCAGAAGGTGCTGACCATCGGCGGCGGGAACATCAACTCCAACCCGGACGCGAACCGGCTCACCGACATCATCGACCTCAAGGAGCCGAACCCCCAGTACCGGGCCGGACCACCGCTGCCGCAGGGCACCGTGGACCTGGGCGCCCCCGGCGGGCCACAGCCGCAGACCGGCGGCCAGGGCAAGATGTACGGCTCCGCGGTGCTGCTGCCGGACGGCAAGGTGCTGGAGACCGGCGGCGGGCTGCACAACCGGGCCAACCCGGTCTTCTCGACCTCGGTCTTCGACCCGGTGACGGAGACGTACGACAAGGTGGCCACCGACCCGGAGGCGCGCGGCTACCACTCGTCGGCGTTCCTGCTCCCCGACGGCCGGGTGATGACGACGGGCGACAACCCGGGCAACGGCTCCTGGAACCACCAGGTGTCGCTCTACACACCGCCGTATCTCTTCAAGGGGCCGCGGCCGGAGATCACTTCGCTGATCGACCCGGAGTGGAACTACGGCGACACGCAGCGGATCACGGTCGACCGGCCCATCGCCAAGGCCGAGTTGATCCGGCCGGCGGCGGTGACGCACTCGTCGGACCCCAACCAGCGTTTCGTGGACCTGCCGTTGACGGTCGACGGGAACACCGTCGACCTGAATGTGACGGGCAATCCGAACATCGCGCCGCCGGGGTGGTACATGCTCTTCGCGGTCGACGCGAACGGGGTGCCGTCGGTGGCCGAGTGGGTGAAGCTGGGCGGCCCGGCGGCGCTGGCGGACAAGTCGGCCGACACGCACGGCGCCCATGTCCAGGACTTCGCGGGCGAGTTGGGGAAGCCGGCCAAGAAGCCCGCGAAGAAGCGGAGTTCGGCGCCGGTGAGCCCGCAGATCTCGGGCTGTGACCGGCACTACGGCTCGGCGAACGTGTGCGTGCCGACGGTCTTCCCGGAGACGGTGAAGGCGACGAAGCAGAAGACGGTGACGCGGGCGCGCTGCGACTGGCTCGCGGCCAACGGCTACGGGGCGTTGAAGGTCAACGGGAAGGACGATCCGCTGCGGCTGGACCCGGACGGGGACGGAAGGGCCTGTTAGACGCGAGGGCCTGTCAGGGGATGTCCGGGCGGGGAGGCAGGGAGTGTCCGGGCGGGGAGGCAGGGAGTGTCCGGGCGGGGAGGCAGGGAGTGTCCGGGCAGGCCCTACAGCGCGAGACCGCCCTTGAGCGTGTCGAGCGCGCGGTCGATGAGCACGGCCAGATCGTCCTTCTGGTCGTGCTCGGCCCAGTAGATCGTCACCTCGCGCAGCGCCGCGATCACCGAGGCGGTGAAGACCCGCACCTCCAGGTCGCCCTCCTCGCGCCCCGTACGGTCCGCGACCGCGCGGGACAGCAGGAGTGAGGTCTCCGCCATCGTCTCGGTCATCCTGGCCCGTACGGCGGGGATCTCCAGCATCAGCCTGCTGCGCTGGGCCATCTCCGCGGGCTGATCGGCGAGGATCGCCGCGGCGGCCTGCGTCAGCACGGACCGCAGTGACTCCAGCGGCGGTTCGCCGGCCGGGCGGGCGCGGATCGCCGCATCCATGACGGGGTCGAACTCGTCGGTGAGGACGATGTCTTCCTTCGTCGGGAAGTAGCGGAAGACCGTGGACATGGAGACCTCGGCCGCCGCCGCGATCTGCTCGACCGTGGCCGCCTCGTAGCCCTGATCGGCGATGAGCCGGTACGTCGCTTCGCGGATCGCGACGCGGGTCTTGAGCTTCTTGCGCTCGCGCAGGCCCAGTCGGGGCGGCTGCTGCGCGTTGTCGTCGGCGTCCGCGTCGGCGCGGGCGTCGTCGGCGGAGGGGGGAGTTGCGGAGGCGGCCATACCGCTTATTGTCGGGCATCCGCGGGCGCGCTCAGTTGTGCTTGTACGCCACCAGTGAGATCCCGACGTAATGCACGACGAACGCGGCGAGCGTGAGCGAGTGGAAGACCTCGTGGAAGCCGAACCACCGCGGTGACGGGTTGGGGCGCTTGAGCCCGTAGATCACACCGCCCGCGCTGTAGAGCAGCCCGCCGACGACGATCAGGACGAGGACGACGATCCCGCCCGTACGCAGGAAGTCCGGCAGGAAGAAGACGGCGGCCCAGCCCATCGCGATGTAGCAGGGGGTGTAGAGCCAGCGCGGCGCGCCGACCCAGAAGACCCGGAACGCGATACCGCCCGCAGCCGCGATCCAGACCGCCCACAGCAGCGTCCGGCCGGTCGAGTCGGGCAGCAGCAGCACCGTCAGCGGGGTGTAGGTGCCCGCGATGATCAGGAAGATATTGGCGTGATCGAGCCGGCGCAGCACGGCCTCGCCCCGCGGGCCCCAATTGCCGCGGTGGTAGACGCCGCTGACGCCGAAGAGGAGACAGGCCGTGGCGACGAAGATCGCGCAGGCGACCCGCGCCTCGGTGGACTCGGCCAGTGCGATCAGCGCGACTCCCGCGATCACGACGGCCGGGAACATCCCCATGTGCAGCCAGCCGCGCATCATCGGCTTGGCCGGGGTCGGCAGCTGGATCTCGGTCGGTCCCCCTTCGGGTTGTCGAGGGTTCGCGAGCGAGTCGGACGCGGGAGAAGTCATGCGCTCATGCTACCTACGGGACCGTAGGTTCCGGATAGGTATGGCTGCTTAAGGCGGTCCGCGCACCGGCAGGGGACAGGTGGGAGTGGCGATGCTCACGTGTGCGGCCCTCTGGACAGATGGGCGCGGGGGTCGGATGATCAAATGAGTGCGGTCGGCACCGGATGAGCGATAACGAAGCGTCCGGGTCGCAGCCCCCACGGGGCATACACCTACAAACCCTCATCAAGGAGTAACCGTGGCGCGCGACGCAGAGGTTTCCAGCGGAGACCCCCTCAATCCCGTGGCTCCCACCGCCCCGACCGGCCACCAGGAGTTGGTGACCTGGGTCGACGAGATCGCGGCTCTCACGCAGCCGGACCGGGTGATCTGGTGCGACGGCTCGGAGGCCGAGTACGAGCGCCTGTGCGGGGAGCTCGTGGCGAAGGGCACGTTCACGAAGCTCGACCCGATCAAGCGCCCCAACTCGTACTACGCGGCCTCCGACCCCACCGACGTGGCGCGTGTCGAGGACCGTACGTTCATCTGCTCCGAGAAGGAGGAGGACGCGGGCCCCACGAACAAGTGGAAGGCCCCGGCGGAGATGCGCGACATCTTCACCGGCGAGCAGGGTGTCTTCCGCGGCTCGATGCGCGGCAGGACCATGTACGTCGTCCCGTTCTGCATGGGCCCGGTCGGCTCGCCGCTCTCCGCGATCGGCGTCGAGATCACCGACTCCGCGTACGTCGCGGCCTCCATGCGCACCATGACCCGCATGGGACAGCACGTCCTCGACGAACTCGGCGACGACGGCTTCTTCGTCAAGGCCGTCCACACGCTGGGCGCGCCGCTCGCCCCCGGCGAGGCCGACGTGCCGTGGCCGTGCAACACCACCAAGTACATCTCGCACTTCCCCGAGGACCGCGAGATCTGGTCGTACGGCTCCGGATACGGCGGCAACGCGCTGCTGGGCAAGAAGTGTTACGCGCTGCGCATCGCCTCCGTCATGGCGCGCGACGAGGGCTGGCTCGCCGAGCACATGCTGATCCTCAAGCTCACCCCGCCGCGCGGCGAGGCCGAGGCCCCGACGTATCTCGCCGCCGCCTTCCCTTCGGCCTGCGGCAAGACCAACCTCGCGATGCTGGAGCCCACCATCTCCGGCTGGACCGTCGAGACGATCGGCGACGACATCGCGTGGATGCGGTTCGGCGAGGACGGCAGGCTGTACGCGATCAACCCGGAGGCGGGCTTCTTCGGCGTCGCGCCCGGCACCGGTGAGCACACCAACGCCAATGCCATGAAGACGATGTGGGGCAACTCCGTCTTCACGAACGTCGCGCTCACCGACGACGGCGACGTGTGGTGGGAGGGCATGACCGAGGAGCCGCCCGCGCACCTCACGGACTGGAAGGGCAACGACTGGACCCCGGAGTCCGGGACCCCGGCCGCCCACCCCAACGCCCGCTTCACCGTGCCGGCCGGCCAGTGCCCGATCATCGCGCCCGAATGGGAGGACCCCAAGGGCGTCCCGATCTCGGCGATCCTCTTCGGCGGGCGGCGGGCCTCCGCCGTACCGCTGGTGACGGAGTCGTTCAACTGGCAGCACGGCGTCTTCCTCGGCGCGAACGTCGCCTCCGAGAAGACCGCGGCAGCCGAGGGCAAGGTGGGCGAGCTGCGCCGCGACCCCTTCGCGATGCTGCCGTTCTGCGGCTACAACATGGGCGACTACATGGCCCACTGGGTCAAGATCGGCGCCACGGCGGCGGCTCGTGGTGAGGAGTCCAAGCTCCCGAAGATCTACTACGTCAACTGGTTCCGCAAGAACGAGGCGGGCAAGTTCGTCTGGCCCGGCTTCGGCGAGAACGGCCGCGTACTGAAGTGGATCGTGGAGCGCCTGGAGGGCAAGGGCGAGGGCGTCGACTCCCCGATCGGCATCCTCCCGGCGAAGGGCGCCCTGGACACGACCGGCCTCGACCTCTCGGACGCGGACCTCGACTTCCTGCTCACGGTCGACAAGGAGGTCTGGCGCGAGGAGGCATCCCTGGTCCCGGCCCACCTGAACACCTTCGGCACGCACACGCCGCCGGAACTGTGGGCGGAGTACGAGGCGTTGGTGGCCCGCCTGTCCTGACCCTCCGCCCCCCTGACCACCCTCCGAGAACAGCCCCCGGAGCCCATCCCTCACGGCTCCGGGGGCCTCGGTGTGCGTGCCGCGCCCTACACTGACCGGCGTGGTGAACCTGATGATCTACGCGGGTGAGGCCGACCCCCGGTCGCCGTCACTCCGCACCGGCGGCCTCCCGCTCGTACCGGACGGATTCACCTGGCCGAAGTGCCGCGAGTGCGCGGGCGCCATGCGGTTCCTCGCCCATCTGCCGCTCGAAGCAGGCGTGGTGGCGGTCTTCATGTGCCAGAACGACCCGGGCATGTGCGACGACTGGAACGCGACGGCCGGCGCGAACCGCGCGTACCTCTTCGACACGGAGCCACTCGCCCTGACCCCGGCCTCGCCGCCGCCCGACAGCGAAACGCTCCTCGGCGCGGTCACCGCGATCAGCCCCAGACAACTGGACACCCCCGACTACGGCAAGGCGATCGGCACCTTCACGGCCACCACCGGCGGCTCGGGCCAGGAGATTCTGGGCCAGCTCGGCGGCGTACCGCTCTGGATCCAGAACGACGAGACACCCCACTGCCCCGCCTGCGCCACCCCGATGAACTTCGCGGCCCAACTCGAAGAGGGCTACGACCACAAGACCTCGGCCAACTTCGGCGGCGGCGGCGCGGGTTACGTCTTCACGTGCGCGCCCTGCCACGAGGCCGCGTTCCTGTGGCAGTGCTGATGCCCCGCCGGCCGGATCCGCCCTGCTGGAACCGCCTCATGAGCCCGACCGACGACCAAATCGCCGCAGCACAGCGCCACTTCGCACTCCGCTTCCCCCAGGACTACCTCGACTTCCTGGCCACGAGGGGAGCCATGAGCGAGTTCGTTCCCCCTGCCGACGACTTCCTGATGATCTACTCACCGGCGGAACTGATCGACATCAACGAGGCCGGGGAGTTCCAGAAGCGCTTCCCCGGTGCCGTCGTCATCGGCGGCGACGGCAGCCGCGAACTGCTCGCCTACGACTTCCGCCAGGACCCTCCCCTCCTCCGCTGATCACGCTCGACGTCTCCGCGGGGGACTGGTCGTCCGCGATCCACCAGGCGGCGTCCTTCTCCGCGCTGTTGGAGCAGTTCCCCGAGACCGGCTGGAAGTGGGACGACTCCGACGACGACGCCGACGACTCCGATGCCACGCCGGACCCTGGCTGACAACCTCACACTTCCCTCATCGGGTGCAGTTCGGCGAACTCGCCGGCCAGCATGCCCATCATGACGAGATCGTGGTGCCGACCGGCGAAGAACACGTGATCGCGGAGGCGACCCTCCTCTACGAAACCGAGCCGACGGTGCAAGGCCAGCGACGCCTCGTTGTGCGCGAAGACCCGCGCGCCGCACTTGTGAAAACGCCGCTCGGCGAACATGAAGCGCAGCAGCATCACCACCGCCTCCGCCGCGTAGCCCTTGCGCCGATGTCCGGCGCCCATCGTGACGCCGTACTCGAACCAGCCCGCACGCGGATCGGCCTGACGCGAACCGATCGCACCGACTGTCTCGCCCGTGTCGACGGCTTCGATCACCAACCCGAAGCAGTCGCCGTCGGACTTGGCGGCGGCCTGTTCCCTGGCCCAGGCACGGAAGCTCTCGGCGGACCGGGGCGGGTTCAGCAGGTCTCCCAGCCGCTCCTCGTCCTCTGCGAAGCGCATGAAAGCGGTCCAGTCGTCGGGCTCGACAGCGCGTAGACGTACCCGTTCACCGGTCCAGAAGGATGTCATCCCGTACTCGATCACGCCGCAACGCACCAGGAACAGGCTCTAGGTGCCCTTCGAGATGTTGATAGGGGCTCCGAATCCGGCATAACCTCACGAAATGCGGAGCGAGGCGAGCGATGTCGACGGCTACCTGACCGAGGTCCCTCAGGGACGCACGGTCGTGCTGGCCCAGGTGCGGCAGCTGTGCCGAGAGGAGTTGGTGGGCTTCGACGAGGTCATGGCGTACGGGATGCCCGCGTACGAGCGGGACGGCGCGTGCGAGATCGCGTTCGCCAGCCAGAAGCAGTACATCGCCTTCTACCTCATGCGCGGTGACGTTCGTGAGGCGTTCGAGGAACGGCTCGCCGGGCAGGACATGGGTAAGGGCTGCCTGCGGTTCCGTAGGCCGGAGAGCATCGACTTCGGCCTGTTGCGGGATCTGCTCAGGGCCACCGCGGCCCGGCGCGGCAAGATCTGCTGACGCCGATGGGGGCCGGGGTGCCGGGGTGCCGGGTGCCGCCCGAGATGAGCCCGCGACGCGGAACGCGGTCGCCGCCGACACCTGTTCGCGGCACAGTGACCCCATGAGCGGACGAGGGCTGGACCCCGACGGGACGATCGCACGCGAAGGCGCCCTGGACCGGGTCCAGCCGGCGTTCGTCCCCGTCGTCGACTCGGCCCGCGCCCGCATCGCCGAGACGTTCGGCGGCGCCCGCCTGCACAGTGCGTACCTCTACGGGAGCGTCCCGCGCGGCACCGCCACCCCCGGGGTCTCCGACCTCGACGTTCAGCTCGCCCTCCACGACGAGCCGACCGAGGCAGACCGCACCGACGCCGATGCGATCGAGGCCGCTCTCGACCGTGCGTTCCCCCAGATCGACGGCGTCGGGATCCTGCTCACCAGCGCAACTGGTCTGCTCAGCGACCTCGAACGTCACGATGCCGGGTTCTTCATCGCCTGCCTCTGCACCCCGCTGCTCGGCGACGACCTCGCGAAGCGACTGCCCCGCTACCGTCCCACCGCCCTGCTCGCCCGCGAGACGAACGGCGACCTCGCCCGCGTACTTCCACGCTGGCGTACGAAGTTCGCCGAAGCCGCCACGGACGCCGATCGCAGAACGCTCAGCCGACTCGTGGCCCGCCGCACCGTCCGCACCGGATTCACCCTGGTCATGCCCGGCTGGGGCGGCTGGACCAGTGACCTGGAGGAGTCGGCCGAACTCTTCGGCCGCTACTACCCCGAACGCGCCACCCAGATGCGCACCGCGGCCTCCACCGGCCGCGCGCCTTCGGCCGACCGGGCGGTACTCGGGATGCTCATCGACGACCTGGGCCCGTGGCTGGCGGCGGAGTACACAACGGTGCACGGAGAGAAGGCGCCGCGTCCCTGACGTCAGCGCGTGGCCGCTGCCAGCGGCTCGGCCGGCTCGTTCTCCGGGGTTCGGAGCGCCGCCGTGTGGGCGTCCATGCGTTCCGCCGCGAGGATTGCCGCCGCCGTGTCCGCTCGGGAGGCCGCGACCACCAGTGCTCGGCCCGCCAGGGCCAGCGCGCGGCGGTGCAGGGTTGCGGGGGAGTCGGGGGCCGGGGTGGAGCTACGGGCCGGTGGGGTGCCGCGTAGGCGGGTGACCTGGTGGGCGATCAGGGTCGCCGCCTGGTCGAGGCCGAGGTCGTCGGTGACGGCCAGCAGTGCCGCGAGGTGGCCGGCGAGCTGGATGTCCAGCTCCTCCTCGCGCGTGCGGTGGGGGAAGTCGGCGTCGGCCATCGAGTGGACCGACTTGGTGCGGATCGGCTCGTACATGGGGATGGTCTCCTGGCGTCGTCAGGAGACCACCCTACATTGGAATCAGTCTAAAGTTGAGTCGTGTCGAGCTTCTGGTTCTACGGCTGCGAGTAGCCGTCCAGGAAGTTCCCGATCCGGGTCACCGCGTCCGCCAGCTCCCGGGCCGCCGGGAGTGTCACGATGCGGAAGTGGTCGGGCTCCGGCCAGTTGAAGCCCGTCCCGTGCACGACCATGATCTTCTCGCGCTGGAGCAGGTCGAGGACCATCTGCCGGTCGTCCTTGATCTTGTAGACCTTCGGATCGAGCCGCGGGAAGAGATACAGCGCGCCCTTCGGCTTCACGCACGTGACGCCCGGGATCTGCGTCAGCAGGTCGTACGCCGTGTTCCGCTGCTCCAGGATGCGTCCGCCCGGCAGGACGAGGTCGTCGATCGACTGCCGGCCGCCCAGCGCCGTCGCCACCGCGTGCTGCGACGGCATGTTGGCGCACAGCCGCATGTTGGCCAGGATCGTCAGGCCCTCGATGTAGGACGTCGCGTGCTTCTTCGGGCCGCAGACCGCCAGCCAGCCGGAGCGGAAGCCGGCGACGCGGTAGTTCTTCGACAGGCCGTTGAAGGTGAGGGTCAGCAGGTCGGGCGCGATGGCGGCGGTCGGGGTGTGGGTCGCACCGTCGTAGAGGATCCGGTCGTAGATCTCGTCCGAGCAGACGATCAGGCTGTGCCTGCGGGCGATCTCCGTGAGGCCGCGCAGCATCTCGTCGCTGTAGACAGCGCCGGTCGGGTTGTTCGGGTTGATGATCACGATCGCCTTGGTGCGGTCGGTGATCTTGCGCTCGACGTCGGCCAGGTCCGGCATCCACTCCGCCTGCTCGTCGCAGCGGTAGTGCACGGCGGTCCCGCCGGCCAGGGACACGGACGCGGTCCAGAGCGGATAGTCCGGCGCCGGTACGAGGACCTCGTCGCCGTCGTCGAGCAGTGCCTGCATCGACATCTGGATCAGCTCGGACACGCCGTTGCCGAGGTAGATGTCCTCGACGTCCAGCTCGATGTCCTTGGTCTGGTAGTGCTGCATCACCGCGCGCCGTGCGGAGAGCAGACCCTTCGCGTCGCCGTAGCCGTGCGCGTCGCCGAGGTTGCGGAGGACGTCCTCCAGGATCTCGGGCGGGCATTCGAAGCCGAAGGCCGCCGGGTTCCCGGTGTTGAGCTTGAGGATGCGGTGGCCTGCTGCCTCCAGCCGCATCGCCTCGTCGAGGACGGGACCCCGGATCTCGTAACAGACATTGGCGAGCTTGGTTGACTGGATGACCTGCATGACGGCGAGCTTACGACCGGGTTTCGCGAGGCGCCTGGTGTTTTTGACCACGTCGGTCCGGAGTGTGAGACGGGGAGGGTGGGGGCACGCCCGATGGGACGCCCGGCGGGCCGCCCGGCAGGCCCGCATTTTGTTGAGGCAGTGTTCACCTGGGAGGCACGATCAGTTCACCCGGGCAGCGGGGGTTCACACAACGCTGGGCGCTCATGAAGAAGCGCAGCACACTCCTCGCCCTGGCCACCGTCACGGTCATGGCCGCCACCACCGCACTGCTGCCGTCGGCGCAGGCCACCGGCTCGCACGGCTCGCACGGAAAGCCCGGCCACGGCGACAGCCACGGCGGCACGCTCGACCTCACCCTCCTCGGCCGCTACGAGAGCGGCAAGTACGACGAGGGCGGCGCGGAGATCACCGCGTACGACGCCCGGACCCGCCGGGTCTTCACGATCAACGCGCAGGCCGGCACCGTCGACATCCTCGACATCCGGAACCCCGCCGAGCCCCGTAAGACCGGCCAGCTGGCCACGCCCGGCGCCAACAGCGTCAGCATCCACGACGGCCTGGTCGCCGTCGCCCAGCAGGCCGAGGCCAAGACCGACCGGGGCACCGTCTCGTTCTTCCGCGCCTCCGACGGCCGCAAGCTGAAAGAGGTACGCGTCGGCGCCCTGCCCGACATGGTGACGTTCACCCCGGAGGGTGACCGCGTCGTCGTCGCGAACGAGGGCGAGCCCGACTCGTACTGCCCGCCCGGCGGCGAGGAGCCCGCCGGCACCGACCCCGTCGGCTCGATCAGCGTGATCGACCTGGACCGGGGCCGCAGCGGCGACCTGCGCCGCGCCACCGCCCGTACCGCCGGTTTCGAGAAGTGGGACCGCAAGAAGAAGGAGCTGACCCGGGACGGCGTACTGATCTACGGCCCGAACGCCTCCGTCAGCCAGGACATCGAGCCCGAGTACGTGGCGGTGTCCGAGGACGGCCGCACCGCCTGGGTCACCCTCCAGGAGAACAACGCGCTCGCGCTCGTCGACCTGCGCCGCGCCGAGGTCGAGAAGATCGTCCCGCTCGGCGAGAAGGACCACTCCAGGCCCGGCAACGGCCTGGACGCCTCCGACAAGGACGGCGTGAACATCCGTACCTGGCCGGTCAAGGGCCTCTACAAGCCCGACGGGATCCACGCCTTCACCGCGCGCGGCGGCTCCTCGCGCGGCGAGTACACCGTCAGCGCCAACGAGGGCGACGCCCGCGACTGGGACTGCTTCGCCGAGGAGGTACGGGTCAAGGACGTCGAGCTGAACCCGAAGGCGTTCCCGGACGCCGCCGCGCTCCAGAAGGACGACGCGCTCGGCCGCCTCAACATCACCAGCACCTCACCGCGTGACAGCCAGGGCCGGGTCACCGAGCTGAACTCGCTGGGCGGTCGCTCCATCTCCGTACGCGACGAGCGCGGCCGGCTCGTCTGGGACTCCGGGGACGACCTGGAGCAGCTGACGGCGAAGGCGTTCCCGGAGAACTTCAACACCGACAACGCCGAGAACGACCCCGACAGCCGCAGCGACAGCAAGGGCCCCGAGCCGGAGGGCATCACCACGGGATCGGTGCGCGGTACGACGTACGCCTTCGTCGGCCTGGAGCGGCCCGGCGGCGTCGCGGCGTACGACCTGAGCGACCCGCGCCGCCCGAAGGCCGCCGGATACGTCAACTCCCGCGATTTCGACGGCGATCCGGAGGCCGGTACGGCGGGGGACCTGGGTCCGGAGGGCGTGCTGTTCGTCCCGGCGAAGGACAGCCCGACGGGTGAGGCGCTGCTGGTGGTCGGCAACGAGGTGAGCGGTACGACGTCGATCTACCGGGTCGGCAGGGCGTAAGGGATCACCCGGCGACCGCGCGCAGCGCGCCCGGCCTGCGGCCCGCGAGCGTGTCGAGCGCCGTGGCCGTGGCGTCGTCGGCCGGCAGGTGTACGACGAGGCGGCACCCCTGCCCGTCGGGCAGCTCCAGCGTCTCGTCCGCCAGCCGAAGCTCGCCCGCACCGGGGTGCGTCAGCCGATGCACCCCGGTGTGCTCGGGCGCCCGCAGGGGCAGCTCCCAGCGCTCGGTGAACTCGGGGCCCGCCAGCAGGGTCAGCTCCTCGACCAGCGCGAGCAGATGCGGGTCGTCGGGCAGGGAGTCGTTCCTGACGCGGGCGATCTGCTCGTCCGCGGCGCGCTCCCACTGCGGATACGCGGCGCGGGCCCGGGGATCGGTGAACAGGAACCGCGGCAGGCTCGGCACGGGCGCGTCGAGCAGACCGACGGGGCCGAAGAGGCGTTCGTAACCGCCGGTGCGGGCGACGACCTCGCCCAGCCGGTTCAGCAACACGGCCGGTGCGGGCTCCAGTTGGTCGAGCAGGGCGCGCAGCGTGGGCCGCACCTCCCGGTCCGGCGGACGGGTGGCGCCGAGGCAGAGTTTGATCGAGCCGTTTGTCATCTTGAAGGCGTGCATCAGCTCGCCGCGCGCCTCGACGGACAGCCGCAGCGCGTCGGCGAGCGCGGCCAGGATCTGCGGGGACGGGTGACGGTCCCGGCCCTGCTCCAGCCGGGCGAGGTATTCGACGCTGATCCCGGCGAGCATGGCCAGCTCGGACCTGCGCAGCCCGGGTGTACGCCGGCGGCTGCCGGCCGGGAGCCCCACATCGGCGGGGGTGACGCTCTCGCGTCGCGTCCGGAGGAACCGGCCAAGCTCGCTGTCACTCACACCAGGCAATGTACGCCCGCGCGCGAGGCGGATCGTAGCCCTCGCGGTACCAGCCTGGGCCCGGCCTTCCTCCGGGCGGCCGGCGCGCGCAGGGTGGGGCCGACCGGAACCAACCGGTCCCCTGTACGTCTTCCGAGAGGTCCCCGTGTTCATCGCCTATGCCGTCGTCGGCATCCTGCTCGCCGCCGCTCTCAGCGCCTCGGCGTTCTTCATGGCCAGCCGCAGCGAGGCGATCACCACCAACATGGCGAAGCTCGCCGTACCGGACTCCTGGCTGCCGCGGCTCGCCTCACTCAAGGCCGCGGGCGCGCTGGGGCTGCTGGTCGGTCTGTGGGTGCCGTTCCTCGGCGCGGCGGCGGCGGTCGGCGTCGTCCTGTACTTCGTCGGCGCCGTGATCTTCCACGTCAGGGCGAAGGACTACGCGTTCGCCCCGGCCGCGGTCTTCATCGTGCTGGCCGTCGCCGCGCTGATCCTGCGGATCGCGACCGCCTAAGCGCCTGGGCGCCTAGGCAGTACGTGGCGTACGGCGTACCGACCGCCCCGCCAGCACGTCCGTACGCCGCCCGTCCTCGATCACGAACCGGCCGTCGATCAGTACGTGCGGGATCCCCACCGGCAGGGTGCGCGGCGAGGCGAAGGTCGAGCCCGCCGCCACCGTCTCCGGGTCGAAGAGCACCAGGTCCGCGCGGTAACCCTCGCGGATCAGGCCCCGGTCCGCGAGGCGCAGGCGGGCCGCCGGGCGGGAGGTCAGATGGGCCACGCACTCCTCCAGTGACAGGACGCCCAACTCCCTTACGTACCGGCCGAGATACTGCGGGAACGTGCCGTACGCGCGCGGGTGCGGCTTCGCGCCCTGGAGAATGCCGTCGCTGCCGCCCGTGTGTACGGGGTGGCGCATGATCTCCCGCACGTTCTCCTCGTGCCCCACGTGCTGGAGGATCGTCGAGCCCAGCCGGTCGTCGATCAGCAGCCTGCGGGCGGTCAGCCAGCCGCTCTCGCCGCGCAGCCGCGCCGTCTCGGCGATCGTCCGGCCGACATGCGCCGTGAGCGCCGGGTCCGAGACGCCGGAGATCTCGATGGTGTCCCACTCGATGGGCACACCGTGGCAGCCGTCCGCGCCGATCTCCTCCATGTGGTGCCGGATCTTCTCCGCCGTCGCCGCGTCCCGCAGCCGCTCCAGGATCGCGTCCTGGCCGCCCGCGCTCGCCCAACTGGGCAGCATCGCCACGAGTGTTGTGCAGCCCGGGGTGTACGGATAGGTGTCGAGCGAGATGTCGGCCCCACCGTCCAGCGCCTTGTCCAACAGGGCGATCAGATCAGGTGCCTTGCCCTTGTTCACGCCGAAGTTCATGGTGGCGTGGGCGAGATGGAGCGCGCAGCCGGCCGTACGGGTGAGGTCGACCATCTCCTCGTACGCGCGCAGGGCGCCCGCGCCGTAACTGCGGTGGTGCGGGCAGTAGTAGCCGTCGTAGCGGGCCACCACCCGGCACAGCTCGGTGAGTTCGGCGTCGTCCGCGTACATGCCCGGGGTGTACGTCAGCCCCGACGACATCCCGACGGCGCCCTGCTCCAGGGACTGGGCGACCAACTGCCGCATCCGGTCCAGCTCGGCGGCGGTCGCCGGACGGTCGTCCTGGCCGACCGCGTACATCCGGACCGTGCCCTGCGGGACGAGATAGGCCGCGTTGACGGCGATGCCCCGGCCGTCGAAGCCGTGGTCGAGCCGGTCCAGATACTCACCGACCGTCCGCCAGTCGAAGTCGACGGAGGTGTCGCCGGGCGCACCGCCGTTCCAGCCGGTGATGGCCCTGCGGACCTCGGCGAGCGTGGCGTCGTCGACAGGGGCGTACGACAGCCCGTCCTGGCCGATCACCTCCAGGGTCACGCCCTGTGCGGCCTTCGCCGAGTGGTCGGGGTCGCGCAGCAGGGCGAGGTCGCTGTGCGCGTGCATGTCGATGAAGCCGGGGGCGAGGGCGAGGCCCGCGGCGTCCAGGACACGCGCGGCGGACAGCGGTGCGCCCGCGCCCGACCCGTGCCGCCGGATCTCGGCGATACGGCCGTCGGTGACGCCGACGTCCGCCCGGTAGGAGTCCTGACCCGTGCCGTCGACGACACGCACGTCCCGTATGACGAGATCCATGGCCCAGCAGCTCCCAAGCTCCTAGAAGAACGTACGGACGAAGTCGGTGACCGTGCCGTCCGCGTCGGCCAGCGGGATCAGCTGCCACTTGTCGAACGACGTGCACGGATGCGACAGACCGAAGCCCACCCAGTCGCCGACCTCGATCACCGCGTCGGGCGACGTGTGCAGCTTGCCGTGCTGGTCGGACAGGCCGGTGACCGTGATGCCGCGCGCCGGGCGGATCTCGCCGGTGCGCGCGTCACGCACCACCTGCGCCTCCGGCAGGTCGAGGTCGTACGCCGCGTCCCGCTTGCCCGCGTTGACGAACGCCTGCTCGGGCGACGGGCGCGAGATCACCTGCGCCCAGAGCCGGAAGGCCGGCTGGAGCGCGCCCTCGGCCGGGACCCGGTTGAAGGGGGTCAGCCGCTTGTAGTGGCCGTCGTCGTGGGAGACGTAAGCCCCGGAGCGCAACAGCTTCAGTACGGGGCGGGACAGCACCGGGATGTCGGCGAAGACCTCCGCGACCGCGTCGAACCACGCGCTGCCGCCCGCGCTCACCACGATCTCGTCCACGGTCCCGGAGAACCGGCCCGCCGCGTCGAACTCGGCGGCCAGCGCGGTCAGCCGGCGCAGCCAGGCGCGTACGGTCTCGTTGTCGGCGTGCGGCACCTCGCCCTCGTAACCGGCGACGCCGACCAGCCGCAGCGTGCCGGTGGCGGCCACGGCATCGGCGACCAGCGCGCACTCCGCCTCCTTACGGACGCCGGTCCGCGCGCCCTCGCCCGCGCCCAGCTCCACGACGACGTCCACGGGGCGCGAGGCGCCCGCCGCGCGCAGCGCCTCGTCCATCAGCTCGACGCCGCGCACGGAGTCGACGTAACAGATGAAGCGGAAGCCCGGGTCGCTGTCCAGCTCGGCGGAGAGCCAGCGCAGCGCGACCGCGTCCACGACCTCGTTGGCGAGGAAGATCCGCTGGATGCCGAACGCCCGGTACACGCGCACCTGGTGGGGGAGCGCGGCGGTGATCCCCCAGGCGCCGTAGTCGAGCTGGCGCGCGAAGAGCTGCGGGGACATGGACGTCTTGCCGTGCGGGGCGAAGGCGAGGCCGTGGCGCTCGGAGTACGTCTCCAGGAGCGCGAGGTTGTGGGTGAGGGACTCGGCGGAGAGGGCGAGCACCGGGGTGGTGAAACCGCCGGTGAAGAGGGAGCGGCGCTGGGCGGCCAGCTCGGCGACCGTGAGCCCGTCGGCGTCCGGGGGCAGCCCCTTGAAACGGTGGTCGAGACGCTCGTCCCTCAGGTGCTCTTCGCCGAGTCGTCCGCCGACCGTCATAGGGTCTCCTCCATCTGTCGCGCATCCTGTCGCGCATCCTGTCGTGCAGGCATCTGTCGTGCGTCCATCTCGTTGCAACATGTGCAACGCCCATTGCGTATAACGCTTGACGCTGTCTAACATCCGAGCCGTCGCCGGGTCAATGATGAGCCCCGGCGCCCTCCGGCCGACAGACGAACGAGGAGCCCCGAGTGCCCGCACCGGTAGCAGCGGACCCGACAAGCCCCGGCGGGCCGCCCGAGGCCGCCGAGGCCGCCGAGGTCGTCTGCCTCGGCGAGTCGATGGTCACCTTCCTGCCCTCGCGCCCCGGCCGCCTCGCCGACGTCCCCGCCTTCACACGCACCATCGGCGGCGCCGAGTCCAACGTCGCCTGCGCGCTCGCCGCCGCCGGGCACACGGTGAAGTGGATCAGCCGCGTCGGCGCGGACGGCTTCGGCGACCATCTCGTGGAGGCGATCGGCGCGTACGGCGTCGACACCTCCGCCGTACGCCGCGACGCGGACGGCCGCCGGACCGGCATCTACTTCCGTACCGCCACGGACCGCTCCACCACCGCCCACGAGGTCGCCTACTACCGGGCGGGCTCGGCCGCCTCCGCGATGTCCCCGGAGACGATGGACCGCGCCGACCTGTGGTCCGGCCGCGTCCTGCACCTGTCCGGCATCACGGCCGCGCTGTCGGACGACTGCCTCGCCCTGATGCGCGAGCTGGCCGGGCGCCGGGCGGGCCGCCCGCTGCTGTCGTTCGACGTCAACCACCGGCCCGCGCTCTGGCGCGACGACTCCGGTCCGGACGTGCTGCTGGAGATCGCGCGCGGCGCCGACCTGGTCTTCGTCGGCGACGACGAGGCCGCGCAGGTCTGGGACCTGCACAGCCCGGAGGCGATCCGCGAGGCGCTGCCCGAGCCGGCGGTGCTGGTGGTGAAGGCGGGGGCGGACGGCGCGACCGCGTTCGTACGGGACGCCGACAGCGGGGCGGACACCGTCACGGCCGTGCCCGCCCTCGGCGTCGAGGTCGTCGCCGCCGTCGGCGCGGGCGACGCGTTCGCCGCCGGTTTCCTGTCCGCGACCCTCCGGGGCCTGCCGACCGAGGCCCGGCTGCGCCACGGGCACCTGATGGCAGCCGCCGTACTCACCGACGCGGGCGACGTCTGCGTCCCGGCCGCCCGCGCCCACGCGGACCGGCTCGCCGCACTGGACGACCAGGCGTGGGGCTCGCTGCGACTCGGCCCCGGCTGGACGTCCGGAGCCGCGGCCGACGCGACACTTCCCGAAGCGGTACAGGACGCGGTACAGGAAGCGGTACCCACCTCATGAGCCAGACCGTCGACCGCGCGCTGAGCATCCTGCCGCTCCTCGCCCAGGGCCCGGCCGACCTCGGACAGGTCGCCGCGCGGCTCGACGTACACAAGTCCACGGCGCTGCGGCTGCTCCGCACGCTGCACGAGCACGGGCTCGTCTACCGCCAGCAGGACCAGCGCTACCGCCTCGGCGCCCGCCTCTTCGCGCTCGCGCAGGAGGCCGTCGAGAGCCTGGACGTACGTGAGATCGCCCACCCGCACCTCCTGGCGCTGGGCGAGCAGTGCGGCCACACCGTCCATCTCGCCGTCATAGAGGACAGCGAGGTCCTCTACATCGACAAGGTCGAGAGCCGCTATCCGGTGCGGATGTACTCCCGGATCGGCAAGCCGGTCGCCGTCACCGTCGCCGCCGTCGCCAAGCTGCTCATCGCCGACCTGTCCGAAGCCGAGCGCCGCGCACTCGCCGAGCGGCTCGACTTCCCCATGTACACCCCCCGTTCGATCCCGAACGCCGCCGCCTTCCTCAAGGAGCTGGCGACCGTACGCGAACAGGGGTGGGCCACCGACCTCGGTGGCCACGAGGAGTCCATCAACTGCATCGGGGCCCCGATCCGCGGTGCGGACGGCCGGGTCGTCGCCGCCATGTCGGTGTCCGCACCGAATGTCGTCGTCACCGCCGACGAACTCCTCGCCCTGCTCCCGCTGTTGCGCCGCACCGCGGACGCGATCAGCCGTGAGTACTCGGGCAACGCGCACCAACCGGCACCCGTACCTTCTGTTCTTCAGAAAGAGATCTCATGAGCGACCAGAGCGCGAAGACCGCAGTCGTCCCCGCCACGCACGCCGCGCCGCCGGCCAAGTTCTCCCACGGCGTCCGCAAGGGCAACATTCTTCAGGTCGCCGGGCAGGTCGGCTTCCTCCCGGCCGTCCCGGGCGAGGCCCCGACCGTCGCGGGACCGACGCTGCGCGAGCAGACGCTCCAGACCCTCGCCAACGTCAAGTCGGTGCTGGAGGCGGGCGGCGCGAGCTGGGACGACGTGATGATGCTGCGCGTCTACCTCACGGACGTGGCGCACTTCGCCGAGATGAACGAGATCTACAACACCTACTTCGAGGAGCAGAACCTCAAGGACGCGCCGGCCGCCCGTACGACGGTGTACGTCGGCCTGCCCGCCGGGCTGCTCATCGAGATCGACGCGCTGGCCGTACTCGGCTGAACCCACCGTTCATCGCTCCACGTCGCCGGCACGGCGCCTCTTCCCCCTTACCCCACGGGCGCCCTGCCGCGATCCCCCCTGCTCCGAAACCCGCTCGACACGCACTGATGCACGGAACCAGAGGTCCCCCCTCATGCTGCTCGCCGCCGAAGCACCCCCCACCCCCGAGGCTCCGCCCCACACCGGTGGACTGCTCCTTCTCATAGACGGGACGGCCGGTCTGCTGACCGTCGCCGTCCTCGGAATCGTTCTCCTCCTCGTCCTGATCATCAAGGTCAGGCTCCAGCCGTTCGTCGCGCTCCTCGGTGTCTCCATAGCCGTCGGCCTCGCCGCCGGACTGTCCGTGACCGAACTCTTCGGTACGGTCCAGAAGTCCGCCGCCGTCTCGATGATCGAGTCCGGCATGGGCGGCATCCTCGGCCACGTCGCGATCATCATCGGACTCGGCACGATGCTCGGCGCGATCCTCGAAGTGTCGGGCGGCGCCGAGGTGTTGAGCACCCGACTGCTCAACCTCTTCGGTGAGAAGCGCGCCCCGCTCGCCATGGGCGTCACCGGTGTCGTCTTCGGTATCCCGGTCTTCTTCGACGTCGGCATCTTCGTCCTCGCGCCGATCGTGTACGCGGCGGCCAAGCGCTCCGGCAAGTCGATCCTGCTGTACGCGATGCCACTGCTCGCGGGCCTGTCCATGACCCACGCGTTCCTGCCCCCGCACCCGGGTCCCGTCGCCGCCGCCGGTCTGTTCAACGTCGACCTCGGCTGGGTCATCCTGATGGGCGTCGTCGTCGGCGTTCCGGCCGTCCTCGCCGCCTGGGTCTACGCGGCGTGGATCGGAAAGCGCCTCTTCGTCGACGTACCGCAGGACATGGTCGAGGCCGCGGCCGAGGCCAAGAACGCCGTCGCCGCCGAGCAGGAGGCCTCGGGCGTCACCCCGCCCGAGAAGCCGGTCGCCCTCGGCACGGTGCTCGCGATCATCGGCACCCCGCTGATCCTCATCCTGCTGGCGACGTTCTCCTCCATCGCCCTGGACCCGAGCACGCTCCGGTCGGTCGTCGAGTTCTTCGGCCACCCCTTCGTGGCGCTGACGATCGCGCTGGTGCTCGCGTACTACCTGCTCGGCATCCGGCGCGGCTGGTCCCGCAAGTCCCTGGAGACCGTTTCCACGGCCTCCCTCAAGCCGGTCGGCAACATCCTGCTGGTGGTCGGCGCGGGCGGTGTCTTCGGAGCCGTACTCAAGGGCAGCGGCATCGCCGACGCGCTCGCCGACACCTTCAACGACGTCGGTCTGCCGGTCATCGTGCTGGCGTGGCTGATCTCGGTCGTGCTGCGCGTCGCCCAGGGCTCGGCGACGGTCGCGATCGTCACCACGGCGGGCATCGTCGTACCGCTGGTCGAGGGCCAGGACATGTCGCAGGCCCATCTCGCGCTGATCATCATGGCGATCTCGGCGGGCTCGATCTTCGCCTCGCACGTCAACGACGGCGGCTTCTGGATGGTGGCCAAGTACTTCGGCATCTCCGAGCGCGACACCCTGAAGTCGTGGACGGTGCTGGAGACGGTCCTGTCGGTGGCCGGATTCGTGGTCGCGGCGCTGCTCAGCCTGGTGATTTAGGTACGGTACGGCTCCATGTACCCCGAGCCGAACGCGTACGCGAATCCGTACGCGAATCCGCAGCCGCCGCAGCAGCCGCCTCCGCACGTGAACCCGGAGTTCCTCGCCGCCGACAGCCGCAGCGGCATCGTCATCGACGAGACCGGCGTGACCTTCGACTTCGAGGGGCAGAGCGCCGAGTTCCCGTGGGCCGACATCCAGAGCATCCACTCGAAACCGGGCGTCGGCGGCCACCGGCTCATGGTGGCCGTCGTCCTGCCCGGCGGGAAGTTCTACGAGTGCGGGGTGAAGGCCCGTAACCGCGGGGCGCTGGACCAATGGTTCCGCGATCTCGGTCATGTCCTCCACGTCTATCTCGGCCGCCGGGACAATCCGGCCTCCTGGACCTCCTAGCGGCCGTACCGCCCGCCCGGAGGCCGTACTGCCCACCCGACGGAAACGGAACCGAGACCGCCGACCCTCTTGCGCGATCTTCGTCGTCCCGCTTTGGTGACCCAAGTCACTTACGGGGACGAGTGTGGAGGTCGACGCATGGCAGATATCACCGAAAGCGGTACGGCGGCGAGCAAGTCCGGTCCGCGCAAGTCGAGTTGGAGGTACATCGGTCCCGGCATCGTCGTGGCCGCGACCGGTGTGGGCGCCGGCGACCTGGTCGCCACCCTCATCGCGGGCAGCAAGTTCGGTTACACGCTGCTCTGGGCGGCCGTCATCGGCTGCGTCGTCAAGATCTCGCTCGCCGAGGCGGCCGGCCGCTGGCATCTCGCCACCGGCCGCACCCTGTTCGAGGGCTGGCGCAGCCTCGGCCAGTGGACCACCGTCTACTTCGCGGTCTACGTCGTGATCTGGGGCTTCGTCTACGGCGCGACCGCCATGTCGTCGAGCGCCCTGCCGATGGTCGCGCTTTTCCCCGACGGTCCCGGCCTCAAGACCTGGGCGGTCCTCTTCGGGCTGCTCGGCCTGCTGTTCGTCTGGTTCAACAGGTATCTGGTCTTCGAGAAGTTCATGACGGTCGTCATCGGCATGAAGTTCCTGATCGTCGTGTACGTCGCGATACGCGTCGCGCCCGACCTCGGGGCGGCCTTCGCGGGGCTCGCCCCCGTACTGCCGGACGGCTCGCTGCTCTACACCCTCGGCCTGATCGGCGGGGTCGGCGGCACGATCACCATGGCCGCGTACGGCTACTGGGTCAACGCCAAGGGCTGGACCAACACCAACTGGATGAAGGTGATGCGGATCGACAACCGCGTCGCCTACCTCACCACCGGCGTCTTCGTCGTCGCCATGCTGATCATCGGCGCCGAGCTGCTGCACTCCTCGCAGATCGCGCTCACCTCCGGCGACCGGGGCCTCATCGACCTCGGTGTGATCCTGGAGGACCGCTTCGGGGTGGTGACGGCGAAGCTCTTCCTGATCGGCTTCTTCGCCACGTCCTTCGGCGCGCTGGTGGGTGTGTGGCACGGCGTGAGCCTGATGTTCGCGGACTTCGTGGAGCGCTTCCAGCGCGAGCGCAAGACCGGCGCGGCGGTCGGCGAGGGGACGGTCGAGGAGGTCGCCTCGGGTGCGCGGGAGCGGTCGGTGCCGTTCCGGGCGTATCTGCTCTGGCTGACCTTCCCGCCGATCGGGCTGCTCTTCCTGGACCAGCCGTTCGGCCTGGTCGTGGTCTACGGCGTGCTGGGTGCCTTCTTCATGCCGTTCCTGGCGCTCACGCTGCTGTGGCTGCTCAACTCCTCGCGTACGCCTGCCGAATGGCGTAACGGCATGGTGAGCAACGTGATGCTGGCGGCGGGCGGGCTGCTGTTCGTCATCCTGTGCGTGCAGCAGGTACGGGACCTGCCCTGGTAAGGGCCCCGGGAACACACGGTGGCGCCGTCGGAGTCCGACGGCGCCACCGGTCTGTGGGGGGTGGTCCTTGTGGTGATGCGCTGTTGCTACGGCAGGGCGTGTACGTGCGGGCCGACCGCGTTCGACCAGGCGTTGCCGGCCGTCGCGTCCCAGTTGGTGGACCAGGTCATGGCGCCGCGCAGACCCGGGTAGGTCTTCGACGGCTTGAACGAACCGCAGTTGGTGCCCTTGGTCAGACAGTCCAGCGCGTTGTTCACGATGCCGGGCTCGACGTAGCCGCTGCCCGCCCCGCTCGGCGAGGCGGGGACGCCGATGCCGACCTGGGAGGGGTCGAGGCCGCCTTCGAGCTGGATGCAGGCGAGGGCGGTGAGGAAGTCGACGGAGCCCTGTGAGTAGACCTGGCCGTCGCAGCCGAGCATCGAACCGCTGTTGTAGTACTGCATGTTGACGACGGTGAGGATGTCCTTCACGGCCAGCGCCGTCTTGAAGTACTCGTTGGACGTCGACTGCATGTCGATGGTCTGCGGCGCCATCGTCAGGACGAAGCCGTCCCCCGCCTGACTGGCGATCGACTTCAACGCCTGGGTCATGTAGGTGGAGTTGAGGCCGTTCTCCAGGTCGATGTCGACGCCGTCGAAGCCGTACTCGTCGATCAGCCCGGACACGGAGTCCGCGAAGGCATTCGCCGAGGCGTCGTTGTTGACCGCGACGGTGCCCTTCTCGCCGCCGATGGAGATGACGACGGACTTGCCCGCGGCCTGCTTGGCGGCGACGTCGGCCTTGAACTGGTCGTCGGTGTAACCGCCGAGACCGGCCGAGTCGAGCGTGAAGTCGACCTGACCGGGTGTGGCGGTGGCGTCCGCGAACGCGACGGCGATGATGTCGTACTCGTCCTGGACCTCGGCCAGCGTCTGGACGGTCGCGCCGTTGTTGAAGTTCTGCCAGTAGCCGGTGACCGCGTGGGTGGGGACAGCGGCGGGCGCGGCGGTGGGGGCGGGCGCGGGGGCGGAAGCCGGCGCGGCGTTGGCCGCGGGTACGGCCAGTCCGGCGGCGAGCACGCCTGCCACGGCGAGGAACTTGAGCGTGTGCACTGCATGGCCTCCGTGGGGGGAGATGTGGGGGAGGTGCTTAACGGTGGCCACCGTTTGAACGTACAAACTGGTCCAGACCATTGGCCTTGTCAAGGGCCTGGACAGGATGGGCCGTTTTCGGCCGGGTGGGTGGGTGGCGAGGCGCCCGGGTGGGGCGGCCGGTGGCGTGGTGGCCGGGCCCGCAGCAGCGCCGCCGGGGGAGCGGCGGCGCTGCTGGTCTGTGCGTGGGGGTTGGGACCCTGCCCTACGGCAGGGCGTGGACGTGCGGGCCGACCGCGTTCGACCAGGCGTTGCCGGCCGTCGCGTCCCAGTTGGTGGACCAGGTCATCGCGCCGCGCAGACCCGGGTAGGTCTTCGACGGCTTGAAGTTGCCGCAATTGGTGCCGCGCGTGAGGCAGTTGAGGGCGTTGTTGACGATGGTCGGAGAGACGTAACCGCTGCCCGCGCCACGGGTGGAGGCCGGGACACCAATACCCACCTGGGAGGGGTCGAGGCCGCCTTCGAGCTGGATGCAGGCGAGGGCGGTGAGGAAGTCGACGGAGCCTTGTGAGTAGACCTGTCCGTCGCAGCCGAGCATCGAACCGCTGTTGTAGTACTGCATGTTGACGACGGTGAGGATGTCCTTCACGGCCAGCGCCGTCTTGAAGTACTCACTGCCGGTCGACTGCATGTCGATGGTCTGCGGCGCCATGGTGATCACGAGCCCGGAGCCGGCCTTCGCCGACAGCTGCCGCAACGCCTTCGTCAGATAGGTGGAGTTGATGCCGTGTTCGAGGTCGATGTCGACCCCGTTGAAGCCGTACTCCTGCATCAGGGCGTAGGTGCTGTTGGCGAACGCCGTCGCCGAGGCGTCACTGTTGATCGTGACGTTGCCCTTCTCGCCGCCCACCGAGATGATCACGGACTTGCCGGCGGCCTTCTTCGCGGCGACGTCCGACTTGAACTCGGCGACTCCCGAGTAGCCGACGGCCGGGTCGAGGTTGAAGACGATCTGGCCGGGGGTGGTCGTGGAGTCGGCGAACGACACGGCGATGATGTCGAACTGCGCCTGCACGTCCCGGAGTTTCTGGACGGCCGCGCCGTTGTTGAAGTTCTGCCAGTACCCGGTCAGCGCGTGCTTCGGTACGCCGGGCCCGCCCGGGGCACCGCCGCCCGGTGACGTCCGGCCGCTGACGGCCGCCGACTTCGCGGACTCGCCGACGGCGTTGGTCGCCGACACCTGGAACTGGTACGAGGTGGCTGCCGCCAGCCCGGTCACGGTCGCCGAAGTCCCGGTCGCCGTCTGGACCTTCGTACCGTCCCGGTAGATGTTGTACCCGGTCGCGCCGGTCACCGCGTTCCAGCTCAGCGCCACCGAGGACGCGGTCACGGCGCCGACACCGAGCCCGGCGGGAGTCCCGGGGGCCTGCGGGTCGGGATCCGGGTCGCTGCCCCCGCCGCCGTCCGGCCCGAAGACGGACAGGTCGTCGACGACGTACGCGCTCTGCCCGTACCAGCCGTGCGTGTACACGGTCACCGCACGCGTCGAAGCGCCGGTCCTGAAGGTCGTGGTGAGCTGCTTCCAGCCGCTCTCGCCGGGCGTCCAGGTCGACACGTCGGTCGTCCCGGTGCCGCTGGCCCCGAGGTACGCGTACCCGCCCTGCACCCAAGCGCTCAGCGTGTAGGTCGAGTTGGGCTGCACGGCGACGGACTGCGAGCACTTCGCGTTGTCCTGCCCGGCGGGCGTCCCCTTCAGCGCGCCGGCCCCACTCCGTACGGGAGACCCCACGACGGCCCCGCTCCCGCCGGTACAGCTCCAGTTGGCGAGCCCGGACTCGAAGCCGGCGTTCTTGGCGACATTGATGTCGGCGGCCTGCGCGACGCCACCCATCCCGCCCACACTCAGGGCCCCGGCGGCCACGACGGCCACCACCCCACCCAGCCAACTCCGCGCGCGCCTCCCGAGAGGGTGCCGTGCTCCGGATCGGACTCCGGATCGGGCGATGAGTCCGAGTCTGCGTCCGGGTCTGCGTCTGCCGTCGGATACGCGTTCCACTTGATGCCTCCGCTGGGGGGTCTGGGGATGGAGGTGCGAGTCGGGAACGGTGGCCACCGCTTGGCCGTAAAAATGGTCCAGACCATTCGAGTTGTCAATACCTCTGGCGCGAGATTCCGGCACCGGCGGAATCTGCCCGGCCGGGTCGGTTTCCGGCCATTGACGGGGACCTGATCAATTCACGTGATCAATTCTCGTGCGGCGGTGACCAGTTGTGTGTAACTTGTGACCGTCCGCATGGGGAGTGTGGGCATTGTGAGTCCCTTGTGGACTCGGTGTGTTGCTCTGGGGAGGGCGCTGTGAGGCGAGTCCTGGCACGAATACGGCTGCTGACGGTCGGGGCGTTGGCCCTGGCGATGGCGGCGGGCGCGGTGTCGGCCGAGGCCGACGCCCCGCAACGCGAACCACTCGCGTCGACCTCGAACCCCCTTACCCAGCAACCGACTTCGCCCACTTCGCCCACCTCACCGACTCCGCCCGCGGGCCCGGTGTCCCCGGCGAGTGCGCAAGCCGCCGAACCCACCACGAAGAACGCGGTGTACGCGTACGACGCGGCCTCCCGGCTCGTCGGCGTCACGGACCCGTCGGGCGAGACGGCCCGCTACCGCTACGACGCGGCGGGCAACCGCCTCGGCGTCGACCGCTTCGCGTCGAGCACCCTGTCGGTCCTCTCCCTGGTCCCGGTCCGCGCTCAGGCGGGCGCGAAGGTCACCCTCTCCGGCACCGGTTTCTCCCCGACCCCGGCCTCCAACGTGGTGAAGTTCGGCACGACGACGGCCACGGTCACCTCGGCGACCGCGACCCGCCTGACGGTGACGGTCCCGGCCGGCGCGCCGGCCGGCAAGGTGTCGGTGACCACGGGCGGCACGACGGTCCAGTCGGCGGAGTCGTTCACGCCGGCCACACCGGGGCCGTCGATCACGAAGGTCGAACCCGCGTCGGGCGTCGTGGGTTCCCGTGTCGTACTGACGGGGGCGAACTTCGCTTCGACGGCGTCTCAGAACGTGGTGCGGTTCACCGGGGGCGTCATCGCCGAGATCGAGCCGGGGAACACCGGCACCGGCCTGACCGTCGTCGTGCCGCTCGGCGCGGCCAACGGTCCGCTGGAGATAGCCACCCCGGACGGCGAGGCGACCTCCGCCACGAGCTACCGGGTCGTCTACGGCGACGGTGGCGGGGAGATCGAGACGTCCGAGGAGACCACGGTCGGGGACGAGACTCCGCCGACGGTGTCGGTCACCACCCCGGGCAATCAGGCGCAGGTGCTCTTCAACGCGTTCGCCGGTGACGACATCAACATCGGCATCACGGGCTCCACGTTCAACTCGACGGTCAACGCCCGGTTGATGGATCCGCAGGGCAAGCGGGTGGATGCCTTCGCCTTCTCGCGCGAGCAGGCCGACGGCGAGTTCACCGATGTGCCGGTCAGCGGGCAGTACGCGGTGGTGCTGGACCCCGGATCGAGCAACATCGGCGCCGCCACCGTCGTGGTGTCCAGCCCGAAGACCGCCACGCTGGCGATCTCCGGAGCACCGGTCACGTCACAGCTCACGCGGCCGGGCCAGGATCAACTCCTCACCTTCACTGGTGTGTTGGGCACATCACTGAGCCTTGGTATCGATGCCGCCGGAATGCCCGGCGGGCTGACCGCGCGGCTGTACGGGCCGAACGGTGCCCAGGTCGAGGTGATCACCATCACCGGCGCGAGCGGCGCCATCGATCTGGACGCGCTCCCGCAGTCGGGAACGTACACATTGGCGTTGGACCCCGCGAAGGGAGGCAGCGGCACCGTCACCGTGACGGCGTCGCCGTACGTCGAAGCCGGAACCCTGGAGTTGACAGGGGCGCCCGTCGTCCTGTCGTTCACTCGTCCGGGCCAGGACGGGCGTGCCCGGTTCTCGGCCCAGGCGGGCCAGCGCATGTCGCTCGGCGCGACAGGTGCCGGCCTCGGCGCCTACGCCCGGGTCGAGATCCGCCGCCCCGACGGAACCGAGGTCGGCTCCTTCTCCGCTCCCGCCGACGGCACGGAGGACTGGGACAGCGAACCGCTCCCGGTCACCGGGATCTACACCGTGGCGGTGCGCCCCAGTAAGGATCTGGCGACCGGTTCGGTGTCGCTGTCGCTCTCCCGGCCCGTCAGCGCCGCGCAGTTGAGCATCACCGGCTCGGCCGTCCCGATGGCCATCGGCCGCACGGGCCAGGACGCGGAGACGGTCTTCCAGGGGCAGCAGGGCGACACCCTCTCCCTCGGTGCGACCGGCAGCACCTTCACCGAGTACACGGACGTCACGGTGGTCGCGCCGTCCGGTGCGAAGGTCGTCGACGGGGTCAACGTGCCCGCCGGCGCGTCGACCACCATCGGACTCCCGCCACTGCCGGAGACCGGTACCTACCGCGCGTACGCCGACCCGAACGACGGCGCGGTCGGCACGCTCTCGATGATCCTCTCCGCCGACGTGCGGACGTCCCTGACCTCCGACGGCGCCCAGCAGGCGACAACCACCGCCCGCGCGGGTCAGCGCGTACGGGCGCAGTTCACCGCACCCGACTCCGCGTCGCTCGGTATCGGCATCACCGCGAACACCATGCCGGAGATCACGGAGATCACGCTCATCGGCCCGGCCGGCGGGACGGGATCGGTCGTCGGCCGCATGGCCCGTACGGCACCCGACGCGTACTACTTGAACGGTCTGGTGCCGGGGACCACGTACACCCTGCTCTTCGAACCGGAGGAAGCGGCCAAGGGCGGCATGACGCTCTGGCTCTCGAAGCCGGTCCAGGCGGGCACGCTGACCGCCGGATCCGCCCCGCGCGTCGGCGAGATCACCCGCGCCGGCCAGCAGTTGGAGTACAAGACCGACGTGGCGGCCGGCGCGGGCGCGTCCGTCGTCTTCAACAGCACCACGTTCGCCGACACGTCGACGCTCGTCCACCGCACCCCGAACGGTGCGGAGGAGAGCCTCGGTTCGCTGACCAGGACGGCCTCCGCCGAGGCCGATCTGCGCGCTCCGCTGACCGCGGGCACCCACCGGGTGTTCGTACGCCCCAGTGAGCCGGTCACCGGCACCACCAGCGCGACGCTGATCGCGGACGCCAGCGGCGGAGCGCTGGCCACCACCGGCACGCGCAAACCCGTCACCATCGCCACGGCGGGCCAGAACGGTCGCTACACTTTCACCGGCACGCAGGGGCAGAAGCTCACCCTCGGGCTGAACACCCCGCCCGCCGCCTGGGCGTTGTCGGTGTACGGCCCCGACGGCAAGTGGCTGGTCGACGCGCGCTCGATGAGCGCGACCGCCGTCACGTACGCCCTGCCGACGCTCACCGCCACCGGCACCTATACGCTCACGGTCGACCCGAACACCCTCAAGACCGGCACGTACACCCTCGGAGTGACAGCGGCCGCGGCCGTCGCCGGAGCGGACAGCCCCGCCCGGTCGGCGGACGAACCGAAGACCGACTCCACGCCCTCCGCCGCCCGCGTCACACCGAGCGGCCCGGACGCCTGGCAGCCGGACAAGGGCAACCTCGACGGGTACGACTGGCTGACCCGGCGCGGCGACGCCCCCAAGGGCCCGGCCGCACTCCGTGCCCCGCCCAAGACCACTGCCCTGACCGGCCGCATCCTCAAGCTCGACGGCAAGCCGCTGGCGAAGGTCACGGTGTCCGTCGGCAAGAAGTCGGCGAAGACGGATGCGCGCGGCAGGTTCCTGCTGAGCGGCATCGCCGACACCGCGACGACGCTGGTGGTCGACGGCGCGAGCGCGAACAACTCCAAGCGTCAGTACGGGCGTTACGACATCAAGATCACGCCGAAGACGGGCCGGACGGTCGATCTCGGCTTCCCGGTGTGGATGACGCCGCTGGACACGAAGAACACGGTGAGGTTCGCGGCTCCGGCGAAGGCCGACGTCGTCCTGAAGACGCCGAAGATCCCGGGGCTCGAAGTCCGTATCCCGAAGGGCTCGGTGGTCCGCGACGAGAAGGGGAAGCCGGTCACGGAGCTGGGCATCACGGCGATCCCGATCGACCGGCCGCCGTTCCCGCTGCCGGAGAACGGCATCGTCCCGGTCTACTTCACCGTGCAGCCGGGTGGCACGTACGTCTTCCCCGAAGGCGCGCAGATCATCTACCCGAACTACACGCGCGAAGCCCCCGGGACCCGGGTCAAGTTCCAGGACTACGACCCGAAGAAGAAGGGCTGGTACGTCTACGGCCACGGCAAGGTGTCCGCGGACGGCCGCCAGGTCGTACCCGACGAGAAGACCCGGGTGTGGGCCTTCCACGGCGCCATGTTCAACATCGCCGATCTGATCCCGTGGGAAGACACCTGGATCGAAGACGTTATCGACTGGCTGTCCGGCGACCCGGTCGAGCTGTCGACCGGTCTGCTCACCGACTCCCGTACGGACCTGGCGGTCGCCGGTTCGACCGCGTCGGCCGACGTCACGCGCACCTACTGGCAGGGCGACAAGGAGAAGCGGGCGTTCGGCATCGGCCGCGATCTCTCGTACAACGCCTTCCTGCACTCCAAGAAGCAGTGGGACGAAGTCGATCTGTATCTGCCGGGCGGCAGCAAGACCCACTTCACCCGCACTTCACCGGGGAACGGCTGGGTCGACGCGGTGTTCGAGCCGGTCGACACGTCATCCGACTTCCAGGGCTCGAAGATCACCTGGAAGGGATACAACAGCGGCTGGGACCTGACGTTCCGCGACGGCACGGTGTGGGTGTTCCCGCAGTACGCGGCGCTGAAGGAGATCCGCGACCGGCACGGCAACAGCGTCAAGCTGACCCGCCGGGACGGCAAGAACGGCGAGATCACCCGTATCAGCGCGTCCGGCGGCCGGTGGATCTCGCTGGCCTACGACACCCAGCACCGCGTCAGTACGGCGAAGGACAACACCGGCCGCACCACGTCCTACACGTATGACACCGCGGGCCGGCTGGAGACGGTGACGGATCCGGCGGGCAAGATCAGCCGGTACACGTACGACGGCACGTCGAACCGGATCAGGACGGCGACCGACGCCCGCGGCATCACGTACATGACGAACACGTTCTACGCGGACGGGCGGGTGAAGGAGCAGACCCTCACCGAGGGCGCGACGTACTCGTTCGCGTACACGCCGACAACCGGGAAGATCACGACGGCGAGCGTGACGCAGCCGGGCGGCTCGGTGCGACGGGTGGAGTTCGACGCGGCCGGATACGGCGTCAAGGACACTGAGGCGTACGGAAACGCGCTTGCCCGGGTGACCCAGTATGACCGCGGCCCCAGGCACCGCATCGACGCGGTGACCGACCCGTACGGCCGGCGTACGGAGTTGACGTACGACGCGAACGGCTATGTCACCCGCACGACGGAGCTGGCGGGTACGGCACAGGCACGCCAGTCCGGCACGGCCGTCTACAACGGCCCGTACGACCAACCCACCTCTGTCACCGACCCGCTGGGCAACACCACCGTCCTCGGGTACGACGAGGCTGGCGACCTGCGTACGGTCACGGATCCGGAGGACCGGAAGACCGACGTCACCTACACACCGGACGGGCAGATCAAGACGGTCACCGACGCGTCGAACGCGGTGACGGAGTACACGTACCGCCACGGCGAGTTGGTCTCGGCGAAGGACGCGGAGGGCCGTACCGGGGCCCAGTTCCTGGACGCGGCGGGCCGCCCGACCGTCGTCACAGACGAGGCGGGTTCGCGTACGGCCCTGACGTACGACGCGCTGAACCAGACGCGGAAGATCACCGACCCGCTGGGCCAGTCGACGGCGCTCGACTACGACGAGAACGGCAACCTCAAGACGCTGACGGACGCCCGGCAGAACAGCACGAGCTGGGCGTACGACGACGCGGACCGTACGGAGTCGGTGACGGACCCGCTGGGCGCGCAGGCGCTGTTCGGCTACGACGCGGCGGGCCGGCTGACGAAGGCGACGAGCCGCTCGGGTCAGGTCGCGACGGCCGAGTACGACTTGCTGGGCCGGTCCAAGAACACCAAGTACGGGGTGAACGCGGCGGGTGTGGCCGAGTCGACGGCCACGTACGCGTACGACGCCGTGGACCTCCCGAAGACGATCACCGACACGCAGGCGGGCGACCAGAGCTTCGGCTACGACGTGTACGACCGGCTGAAGACGGTCACCGGCCCGACGGGGACGGTGGGTTACGACTACGACGCGGCGGATCGCCGCAAGGAGATGACGGCCGCCGGGACCACGACCGTCTACGGCTACGACACCTCCAGCATTCTCACGTCGGTCACCTCGGGCCAGCAGGCGGTGACGTTCGGTCTGGACGCGGTGGGCCGGGAGAAGACGGCGAACCTGCCGGGCGGCATCACCCGTACGACGACGCTGGACAAGACGGGCGTGCTCTCGGCGATCGACTACGCCCGCGGCACCACCGCTGTCGGCGACCTCACCTACACCCGCGACACCCGGGGCCTCCAGACGGGCCTGACCGGCAGCCTGGCCTCCGTCGCGCTCCCGGCTGCCGAGACGGGCGCGGTGTTCGGCAAGGACAACCGGGTCACGTCCTTGGGAGGCCGTTCGTTCACGTACGACGCGGATGGACAGCTGAAGTCGGACGGGAAGCGTACGTACGACTGGAACGCGCGGGGCCAACTGTCGGGCGTGCAGTCGGCCACGGACGGCCCGACGGGCACGTTCACCTACGACCCCCTGGGCACCCGCAGCTCGAAGAAGCTGGGCGACACCACCCAGAAGTACCTGACCGACGGCTCGAACCCGCTGGTGGAACAGACCGGTTCGGGCACGACCTCGGCAACGGTGGCCACGTCGGGCCTGGACGAGTACCTGACGCGTACGGAGAACGGTGCGACGCAGGTCTACCTGACGGACGCGCTGGGCACGGTGGTGGGCCTGGCGAACGCGGACGGCACGGTCGCGACGAGCTACACGTACGACCCGTACGGCCAGCCGACGACGTCCGGTTCGGCGTCGACGAACCCGTACACCTTCACGGGCCGCGAGTCGGACGGCACGGGCTTGCTGTACTACCGCAACCGCTACTACGACCCCGAGTCCGGCCGCTTCATCTCCCAGGACCCGATCGGCTACGCGGGCGGCACGAACCTCTACCAGTACGCACTCAGCTCCCCGACGACATACACGGACCCGACGGGCAACAGCCCGATGCTGGCCGGCTGCGTGATCGGCGGCCTGGGCGAAGCGGGCCTGGACTGGCTGGGCCAACGCCTCTCGGGCCGGAAGGTCAACTGGGGTCAGGTCGGCACCTCGGCGGCACTGGGCTGCGCGGGCGGCATGCTCGGCAAATGGGCAAGCCTCGGCAAGTGCCGGGCCAATAGCTTCACGGCCGACACCCCCGTCCTCCTCGCGGACGGCACCCGCAAACCGATCAAGGACATTCAGATCGGCGACCAAGTCCTCGCCACCGACCCCGAAACCGGCGAATCAGGCCCCCGCCCTGTCACGGCCCTGATCAAGGGAACCGGCGACAAACAACTGGTCGACATCACCCTCGACACCGGCAAGACCAGCACCCTCACCGCAACAGATGGCCACCCCTTCTGGGTCCCCGCCCTCGGCCGCTGGATCGAAGCCGACGAACTCACCACCGGCCAATGGCTCCAGACCAGCACCGGCACCTGGACCCAAATCACAGCCGTCACCCACCACACCAAGTCAACGACGGTCTACAACCTCACCGTCGACGACATCCACACGTACTATGCGCTGGCAGGTAATACGCCGGTGCTCGTTCATAACTGCAACGTAGCCCTGGGGTGGCAGAACAAGGGCGCGCTCGACATATGGGCAAGGGGAAACGGATTCACCACCTTGTCCATCGCGCGTGCAAAGGACTTCGGGCAGATCGCGGCAAAGGCCATAGCCGACCCGAACGTAACGCTACACGTCAACATGACCGGACTGGGCAAACTCGGAGGCTTCATGGCAGCAGCCCAGCGTGGCCTTCGGGCAGGTGAGTTCGGTCCTGCCACGGACTACGAGATATCCATGATCGCGAGGGCTCTCGCCAATGGTCAACGCTCATGGAGTTCCGTCAAGTTCTACTCTCCGTCGGGTCCAGGAGGAGCCATGCAATGGGATGGCCCAACGAGTATGCCCGATCTCTCGGCGCTCAAAGGAGATCTTTCCCCTTTGCAGGGTTCGTCCATCGGCTACTGTCACTGCTGAGGAGTGGAGAATGGATGCCTGTCTGAATGGTTTGTACCCAGACGTGGCCGCTCGGGGTGGTCTGGGCGCGGCAATGAAAGAGGTGGCAAGGCTCTACGGCTACGATATTGAGCCATTGCACTTGGCGTCCGATGTCGCCAGGATCGAGACGACCCGGGGCGTCGTGTCGGTCGGCCTTTCAACTGAGGAGCGCGCGTTTCGAGTTGATGTCCATATTCCGGGATTCACCTGGGTAATCGGTTCGACGGGCGATCTTGAATTACTCGTGAAGGCGATCTGCGCATGGCGGAAAGGGGCATCGCTCGACGAGTTGGAGACGAGATTTGAGTTCTTGGAACTCGCTGAATTCCACAGGGCGCTCGAAGTCGGAGAGCCTGCCTTGTCGCAGTGGTCCGACCTCTTGTCGTCCGATTTCTATCAGGAGCAGTGGAATCTTCTGCGTTTTATCCATTCGGATGACGTGCTGAGGAATTTCTTCCCGACGGTCACCCATGGTGCCGTCCGCCTGCGTACCGATCCCTTGGACGGAGCGAGCCGTCAGGTCTTGGTGCAGGAGCTGTATAGGGGGCGGCGCTACGAGGTCCTACGTGTCGGTGAGCCAGAGGCCGTCTGGGTCGAGGTGGAGGTCGACGGTCTGCTCGCTTACCTGCGAGCCGCCTTGGAACATCCGTGGGGGGGCGTGTCTTGCGGCGAAGGACCTTGGTAGCTTCCGGGGCGGCGGTTGGGCTAGGTGTCGTGGGTGTGGGTGTGGTGCGTGTGGGGAGTCGCGAGTCGGAGGCCGACGAGCGCTCCGGCGTGGGAGCCGACAGCGCTGCGTCGCCGGTGCTGGGAGTGCATCAGTCGGAGAGTCGGGCGGGGTTCGTCGTCCTTGATCGGGGTCGATCCGATGGGGAAGCGGGGCGTGTGGTTAGAGCGCTGGTCGAAGGGACGCGGTCTGACGACGGGCGCGACACCGTCATTGCCTTCGGGTTGGGGGCGTCCCTCTTCGAGGGTGACCGGGCCCGGCCACCGCGGCAGTTGAAGGTGATGCCTTCCTTCGCCGGTGACCTGCTGGATCCGACGCAGTCGCACGGTGATCTTCTTGTGCGGGTCGCAGGGGAGGAAGCGGCGGCGGTGCGGAAAGCCGTGGCGGACGTCAAGGCCGTTGCCGTGAAGGCCGGTTGGGCCGTTCGTTGGGCTATCGACGGGTTCCGGGCGGAGAACCGCGTCGAGGGGGGCCGGGGGCTTGCCCGTAATCCCTTCCACTTCACGGAGGGGTTCGGGAATCCGGATTCGGAGCGGGAAGTCGTCGACCGGGTCCTCGTCCGGGACGGGCAGGGTGAGCCGGAGTGGGCTGTCGGTGGGAGTTATCAGGTTGTGCGGGTCATCCGGTTCGCCACCGAGTTGTGGGACAAGGACTCCGTCCCGGAGCAGGAGCGGATTATGGGGCGCGGGCGCGACGGGAGGTGGCTGGACGGGACGCCCACCGCCGAGGAGCCGAACTTCGCCGCGGATCCGAAGGGCCGGCGGACGCCGCTCGACTCGCACGTACGGCTCGCCGCTCCCGACCGCCGTAACCCGCCCCCGCTCGTGCGCCGCAGTTACAGCTACGACCGTGGCGACGGATACACCGGCATCATCTTCAGCTGCTACCAGCGGGATCTGGTCCAAGGCTTCGAGGCCGTCCAGAAACGCCTGGAGGGCGAGGCGCTGGCGAAGTACGTGCTCACCACCGGCGGCGGCTACTTCTTCGTACCCCCGCCCGGCAACGCCTGGATCGACGCCCTCAGCTAGAGGTCGTCGGCGGGCAACTCCCCGATGCTGGCCGGCTGCGTGATCGGCGGCCTGGGAGAGGCGGGCCTGGATTAGCCGGGCCAGCGTCTCTCGGGCCGGAAGGTCAACTGGGGTCAGGTCGGCACCTCGGCGGCACTGGGCTGCGCGGGCGGCATGCTCGGCAAGATCAAGTGGGCGGCCCCCGCCAAGACGATCCCCGCCAAGACCTGCAAGATCCGCCTCCCTAACAGCTTCACGGCCGACACCCCGGTCCTCCTCGCGGACGGCACCCGCAAACCGATCAAGGACATCCAAATCGGCGACCAGGTCCTCGCCACCGACCCTAAGACCGGAGAATCGGGACCCCGCCCGGTGACGGCCCTGATCAAGGGTACGGGCGACAAACAACTGGTCGACATCACCCTGACCGACGGCAAGACAAGCACCCTCACCGCCACTGACGGCCACCCCTTCTGGGTCCCCGCCCTCGGCCGCTGGATCGAAGCCGACGACCTCATCACCGGCCAATGGCTCCAGACCAGCACCGGCACCTGGACCGAGATCTCAACCGTTACCCACCACACAAAGCAAACGACGGTCTACAACCTCACCGTCGACGACATCCACACTTACTATGCGCTCGCGGGGGCGACTCCCGTGCTTGTCCACAATGCGGGATGCGACGAATTCGCTGACGAGCTTCAGCAAAGAATGGGTGGTGAGATCTGGACCCTCACACCCAAGGCTCCGTTCCCTGCGCTCGGCGACTACAAGCTCGCCAAGGAAAGTTGGGGTCATCACACGGTCGTCGTTAAGAATGGCAGGGTGTATGACCAGTTCACTGGCGGAGACGGAATGCCGATTGATGCGTGGAGAAGGCAATGGGACTGGCCGGATGATCATGACTGGACGCGGAAACGGTAGGTCCATGTGCGTGAAGGAAGGGCGGCATGCGTCAGATTGAAGAAGTCATCGAAATCATTGATGGCCGCATGGGTATGTACACAATGAGTCGCACATTCGGCGAGGTGTGTTCCTTTCTCGACGGTTTCGATGCTTGCTCCGAGCTGCAGAGGCTGCAGGCGTTTCGATCTTGGTTGACGCTGCGGGGAAAGGGTAGCCCGGAACTCACCTGGTGGGGACTGGTATTGGCCGAGGTTGGCGATGGATTTCGTGTCGCTGACGCGAAACTATTCTCCGAATCCGAGAACGAACTGGCGATCGCGCGATTGTTTGATCTTCTCAGTGAATTCCTGTCCTGTGAGCTGGAATAGCCGCAGATTTGTTCGCTTTGTGGCCTCGTGAGTCAATACAGTCCGGGAGCGTCATTCAGGATCTGATCGTTCGTATTGGATGCGGCTAGCTGTTCGCGTTAGGTCAACCCGGGGACTGTTCGGATCGGCGTATCGGTTTCGCTCCCCCCCTCCCCCGGAAAATAGGGTGATTGTTTAGAGGAGCAACGGAACCTGACGGTGGCGCGGCTCTGGAGCGGTTCGTGGTGAGGAGGAGGATGTGTCGTGCGGCGTAGGACGTTGGTCGCTTCGGGGGCGGCGATTGGGTTGGGCCTGGTGGGCGCGGGGGTAGTTGCAGCGCGTCTGGGGGGTGGCCCGTCGGAAGCCGACGCGCGTTCCGTGGCAGGTGCCGGAGTAAGGGTGTTGGGAGCGCGACAGCCGGAGAGTCGTGCGGCGATTGTCGTTCTTGATCGGGGGCGAGGCGTAGAGGCGTTGGTTCGGGAGGTGCGGTCCCTTGGTAGGGGTGACATCGCACTGGGGTTCGGCTTGGGAGCGTCGTTGTTCGAGGGTGCTGGGGCGCGGGCGCCTCGGCAGTTGAAGCTGATGCCCTCCTTCGCCGGTGATCTGTTGGATCCAGCGCGGTCGCACGGTGATCTTCTTGTGCGGGTCGCGGGGGAGGCCACGGAGGCGGTGCGGGATGCCGTAGAGAGCATCAAGTCCGTTGCGGACAAGGCCGGTTGGGCCGTTCGTTGGGCCATCGACGGGTTCCGGGCGGAGAACCGCGTCGAGGGGGGCCGGGGGCTTGCCCGTAATCCCTTTCACTTCACCGAGGGGTTCGGGAACCCGGAGACCGAGCGGGAGGTCGCCGACCGCGCAATCGTCCGGGAGGGCCAGGGGGAGCCGGAGTGGGCCGTCGGTGGGAGTTATCAGGTGGTGCGGGTTATTCGGTTCGCCACCGAGTTGTGGGACAAGGACTCCGTCCCGGAGCAGGAGCGGATTATGGGGCGTCGGCGTGACGGGAGGTGGCTGGACGGGACGCCTGTCGGTGAGGAGCCGAACTTTGCTGCCGATCCGAAGGGCCGGCGGACGCCGCTCGACTCGCACGTACGGCTCGCCGCTCCCGACCGCCGTAACCCGCCCCCGCTCGTGCGCCGCAGTTACAGCTACGACCGTGGCGACGGCGACACCGGCATCATCTTCAGCTGCTACCAGCGGGACTTGGCCAAAGGCTTCGAGGCGGTCCAGAAGCGCCTGGAGGGCGAGGCGCTGGCGCAGTACGTTCTCACCACCGGCGGCGGCTACTTCTTCGTACCCCCGCCCGGCGACGCCTGGATCGACGCCCTCAGCTAGAGGTCGTCGGCGGGCAACTCCCCGATGCTGGCCGGCTGTGTGATCGGCGGCCTGGGCGAGGCGGGCCTGGATTAGCCGGGCCAGCGTCTCTCGGGCCGGAAGGTCGACTGGGGGCAGGTCGGCACGTCGGCGGCGGCACCGCAGGTCGATCAAGGGCATCCAGATCGGTGACCAGGTCCTGGCGACGGACCCGGAGACGGGCGAGTCGGGCCCCCGCCCGGTAACGGCCCTGATCAAGGGCACGGGCGACAAACAACTGGTCGACATCACCCTCGACACCGACAAGACCAGCACCCTCACCGCCACCGACGGCCACCCCTTCTGGGTCCCCGCCCTCGGCCGCTGGATCGAAGCCCACGAACTCACCACCGGCCAATGGCTCCAGACCAGCACCGGTACCTGGACCCAAATCACCGGCGTCACCCACCGGGTAAAGCAGACGACGGTCTACAACCTCACCGTCGACGACATCCACACCTACTACGTGCTGGCTGGGGCCACGCCGGTCTTGGTGCACAATATTTGTCCCAAGCCAGGAAGAGCTCCCGAAGGAAGCACGCTTGAGGAATATGCCGGTGCGAATCGTGGCGTGAATCAGGATGCGACGCCCGATTTCGTGACGGAATACACCTCTCCATCGGGGGTGCGATACTACGGCCGAACTACCCCTGGGGGTGTAGACATTGAACCGGGTTCAAACCTCGCCGATGCGCTACGCGGCCATCATGGCGGCTGTGCGGAGGTATGCGCATTGAATGAGGCGCAAAAAGCGGAGGGTGGCCTCGCCATTTATGGCGGGACATTCCGCACACTTCGAGTCAGACCGCAGGGCTCGCCGCTGCCACACGGCGCGTCGGCGGATCCCTGTAAGGACTTCTGTCAGCCGCTGATAGGGAGGGTATATGGCACTTGGTAGTAACCCTCTCTGGGGTTCTGAGCCCAAAGTCCGCGTCTCTCTGGAAGCTGCAGGCTGGCGTTGTGGGCGCCGGGTCGAAATTTCTCACTGGGTTGACTTGCTAGGAGGGCGAGGGTTCAAGCTGAACGCGATGGCCCTCCGAATTTGGGAGGAGTTCGGGAGGCTTGAGATTCTGAGTTCACCAGTTCGTGATCCCCAGTCCTCGCTCCATATTGATCCGGTCGATGCCTGTATTGACGCCGGATCTGAATCGCAAAGGTTGGCGGATGCGTACGATGCCAGCTTTTCTCCGCTCGGGATGTGGTCGATTCAATATCGCACCTGGATCGCGGAATCGGGGAGAGTGCTGGCGGTCGGGCCTGGGATTATTTGGGAGCTGGGTGAGTCGTTTCCGGACGCTTTGCACTTCGTGGTGATCGGGGGGCGGCCCGATCGTGTCGTGACTGGCGGTCGCCGTACCGGTTAGAGGACGCCGGTGCGTGTGTACCGGAAGCGGGTGGATCACGATGGTTCGTCGTTCGTCAGAGCAATCACTACCTGGAGTGGGGGATGCGCTGTGCGGCGTAGGTTGTTGGTGGTTTCCGGGTCGGCGGTTGGGCTTGGGCTTGTGGGCGCGGGGGTGGTCGCAGTGCGTGGGGGGAGCGGCGTGTCGGAGGCCGGTGGGCGCTCCGGTCGGGGAGCTGATTCTCGGGTGGCGAGGGTGTTGGGAGCGCGACAGTCTGAGAGTCGGGTGGGGATCGTTGCCCTTGATCGGGGGCAAGACGTAGGGGCGTTTGTTCGGAAGGTGCGGTCCCTCGGTAGAGGCGGGGTCGGTGTGAGTCTCGGGCTGGGGGCGTCTCTCGTCGAGGGTGCCGCAGCTTCCTCGCCTCAGCAGTTGACAGTGATGCCTTCCTTTGTGGGGGATCTGTTGGATCCGACGCAGTCGCACGGTGATCTTCTTGTGCGGGTCGCGGGGGAGCATTCAGCGGCCGTGCGGGAGGCCATTCAGGGTGTCAAGGCCGTTGCCGCCAAGACCGGTTGGACCGTTCGTTGGGCTATCGACGGGTTCCGGGCTGACAATCGGGTCGAGGGGGGCCGGGGGCTTGCCCGTAATCCCTTTCACTTCACGGAGGGGTTCGGGAATCCGGATTCGGAGCGGGAAGTCGTCGACCGGGTCCTCGTCCGGGACGGGCAGGGTGAGCCGGAGTGGGCTGTCGGTGGGAGTTATCAGGTGGTGCGGGTCATCCGGTTCGCCACCGAGTTGTGGGACAAGGACTCCGTCCCGGAGCAGGAGCGGATTATGGGGCGCGGGCGCGACGGGAGGTGGCTGGACGGGACGCCCACCGCCGAGGAGCCGAACTTCGCCGCGGATCCGAAGGGCCGGCGGACGCCGCTCGACTCGCACGTACGGCTCGCCGCTCCCGACCGCCGTAACCCGCCCCCGCTCGTGCGCCGCAGTTACAGCTACGACCGTGGCGACGGCGACACCGGCATCATCTTCAGCTGCTACCAGCGGGATCTGGTCCAAGGCTTCGAGGCCGTCCAGAAACGCCTGGAGGGCGAGGCGCTGGCGAAGTACGTGCTCACCACCGGTGGCGGCTACTTCTTCGTACCCCCGCCCGGCGACGCCTGGATCGACGCCCTCGGTGATGAGTAGACGTCGTGACCAAACCTGCTCCCCGACGAACTGAACTGCGCGGCAGCTCCCAAGCGCCGGCGGAGGTAGCCGACCGATAGGCGCCGATATGGGCGTGTCCGAGTATCCCTCGACGCCCTCCGTCGTGGCTGACCCTCTGTGGCTGCGCTTGAAGGTTTGACGGGGATCAGGTGACCGGTGACGGTGGTGCGATCGTCCGTGCTCGGTCGTACAGGTCGAGCGCCGTTGCGTTCTTCAGATGAGGGCGCAAGGGATTGAACATCGCCTTCACGTGCTCGTCGGCGCGGCCGGACCGCACCTTGGGGTAGTCGTCGAGTGCCTGGTGCCAGGTGACGCCAGCCGCTTCGAGTTGGCCGAGTTCGAACTGCCGCTCTGCCAACAGGTCGCGACCGTGTACTCATGTGCGCTGGTGCACGCAGGGGCGCAGCCGATCCGCTTGTTGCATGGCTTCGACGGCTCCGGCCTTGTCGCCGAGTTCGTAACGCACCTGGCTGATGCGGTAGTTGAGCGAAGGGGGTCGTACGAGCCAAACACCTCTCCGCGTGACCTGGTAGGGTCCGTGGCTGCCTCGGCTTGCCGGATGTAGCGCAGCGCGCCAGTGCGGTCGCCGGTCTGCGCGGCGGCATCGGCCAGCTCCATGGCCTTCGCCCCGTGACGGAGGCCAACCGCCTGGATGCTCATGCCCCACAGGGCGGTGCAGTACGTCAGGTGGTCCTCGGCCGCGCCCGCCAGCTCCAGGTCCTTGACGTCGTAGCGTTGCGCCGACCGTGCAGCCCTTTGTCCACGGCCATGTAGCCGGCCAGGTGGAGCAGGCACGAGGCGGGGACAGCATCCCTCTGCGTACGTTCTCGGTTCGTCAGCGCGCAGGTACGAGGCCGCAGTGTCTGACCGACGGCAAGACCAGCACTCTTACCGCCACGGATGGTCATCCCTTCTGGGCGCCTGCCCTCGGCCGGTGGATCGGAGCCGACGGACTCACCACCGCCCAATGGCTCCAGACCGGCACCGGCACCCGGACCCAGATCACCGCAGTTACTCACCACACCAAGTCAACAACGGTCTACAACCTCACCGTCGACGATATCCACACCTACCATGTGCTGGCGGGGGGTACGTCGGTCCTGGTTCACAATTCGAACTGCTTCAATCGTAAATTCCGATGGATCCGTGCCAATACCTGGGACGGTTGGCACTAGGCCGCTGAATAACGGTTCGACGGGTTCGAGCGTTGGCAGCACGATTTGGAGAAGGGGACCAGAGAGAGTATCTGAGTTCGGAAACACTTCGTGGCCAAGCCCTACTTTCTGACGCGCTTAGGCTCGGTAAGTTCTATGCCAATGCTGATGCGCTCCGTCCTCAGAACCCGAGCGCCGCAGGTCGTATCAAGCTGCTTCAACGCATCATTGACGCTTATGGGCATGACTGCTAGACCGAGGGATGGCGTATGAGTAGGATCAAGATTGCGGCAGACCAGACTGTCGGGTTCATGCTGATGATCGAACCGCTTGGGATTAGCTATCAGCTAGAGCCGGGGGCATTCATGTTCTTTGAATTCTCGCCGTCCAGGCTTGATGAAATGGAAATCATGCACTGGGACGGAGGAGTTTCAGTTTGGATGTATGGGGATGTTGTCGTCTTCGATCAAGATGGAAAAGAGCTAGATCGACTGTTCTCGTGATAGGGATAGGCATGGCAGATGCTGCACTCCGCCATCCGGTAACGGCTATGACCAAGGACACGGGCGACAAATAACTGGTCGACATCACCCTGACCGGCGGCAAGACGAGCACTCATACCGCCACGGACGGTCGTTCCTTCTGGGTGCGTGTCCTCGGCTGCTGGATTGAGGCTGGAGGCGCCGCATTGTTGGGTGTGCGCCAGACAGTAGGCCCGGCGTAGTGGCGCAGATCAATCGAGGAAACTATGGATTTGACACCGAGCCGTGATGAATCGCTGATCGGGCGAGCCACGTTGTTCGTTGACCACGGGCTCATCATGATTGAGGATCCGGCGAGCTCTTATTTGCACGACGGCTGGGATCCGGCTTCCGAGTATGTGAGTGCTGGTCCGGACTCCGTCTATCTGTCAGTCCAGCCGTCGGTGGATGGACCGGTCGAGATTGGCATCTTCACATCGGAGTCAGGTCGTGCGGACGGCGTCCTCTATTTCGGTGGGTCGATTTCTGTGAAATCGGGTGGGATTGTGATTCATGATGCAGATGATGTGATGCGCTTCACTGTCCGCAAAACCAAAGGAAAGGTTCGAATCAAGGTGCTGGTGGACGAGGCCGGACTTGCAAGTCAGATGAGGGTTGTGTTCCTCGCGGAATAGCTGAGCGGTGAATACACGGCGGTGGAGGGTGTCGTGCAGGTTACGATTGACGGAGTCACCTACGTCAGCCACGAGACCCCCGTATGGAGAGGGGAGAACAACTTTATTGCCATGGTGGATCTCGCACCATCGAGGGCAGTTATGAGGTTTGTTGCATCCCCTTCTATGCCTACGGTCTGGCGCTGGGCGATGTGGTGGGAAGGAACGAGTCGGGAGCCGTTGACCGACTGATCAGTAAGTCGAGTCGTCGTGTCCTCCCGGTATATTTTGCCGAACCTCGGCCTTTGACGGACACTCGCTCCGCGCTGCGCAGAGCTGTGGAATCCACAGGGCTCTTGAGTGAGTGGAATGGCGATCACCAGATAGCGCTTGATGTTCCAGATATCTCGGTGATGCAGTCGATCTTCAACTGCGTTCAGGAGGAGATCGAGAGCGGAACAGCTTTCTGGGAGTGGAGTGACGCCAGGAACTTCAGGTCTAGCTGAAGAGGCCTCTCAATCGGCTGCTGATCAACACCATCGGCTGGGGGAAATGAAAGCCATGTCTCGGCATCGATTGAAATCGCAAGAAGGCTCCCGGAAGGAAGCTTTGAACGACGGAGGTCTTGTGGATGCAAACAGGGCGCGACTCGCTGCGGATCGCATCTTTGAGCAGAGCCTTGGCCTCCTGACCCGGTCGGGTGGGCTGTCGATCTTGCCTGGGTCGTGGACAGAGGGCTGGCGGGTTTCTGACCAGGGGAAACTTGCCCTGTCTTCCTACGGGCTTCCGCCGGCCAGGAGGGACGGCCTGATGGGCGTTGCGGCTGATTTTCAAGAGTCGGGGGAACTTGAGTCCGGGGCGGACGGGGTGCGGTTCTATGCTCTGGGGCGTTACGGCTCGGCAAAGCTTGTCGCTGTAGAAGACGATGGGTGCATTCTTGCCGTTCCGGAGCGTTCGGAAGTTCATCCCGGATTGAAGTCGCGCTGCCCATTGGGAATTCCCGCAATCTCCGTCAATGCATCGATCGATCTGTTTGTTGAGTGTGCGTGGCGATGGTACTGGATCGTGCCGCTTCTTGCTGACGAGCAGAAGCGTGTGGGGGAGGCTGAGATTTCTGCGTGGCGGAAGGGCGGGATTGATGGGATTCCTGACCCGTACGTCGAATATCAAGAGCTGTGCGGCTATATCTTGAAGAAATATCAGGTAATTGACTCCACGATTCAAGGAGATTCCGATTTCTGGTCGGATGTGATTGTTGATCTTTGGTAGAGTCCGACAACTGGAGTCCGTACGGGGATTCCGATCCGGGTTGACGGTACGCCGGGGTTCCGAGTCTTGCTGGTGGTTGACGAGCCGTTGCGTCACCGACGAGTCGTGTGAGGTCTCGCCGGACGAGGCGAGGAGAGGCGCTGGCGAAGTACGTGCTCACCACTGGCGGCGGCTACTTCTTCGTACCCCCGCCCGGCGACGCCTGGATCGACGCCCTCGACTGAGCGGCGCCGCCGACCGCCGGCGCAGTACCGCGTCCCTCAGGAGGAGGTAGCCGGACGATGGGCACCCTTCTGAAAGGGCTGAGCCGCGTCCCCTGGGGGGAGTTGCGGGATGCGCGGGGGTCCGCGTGGGGGGTTCCTGGGCTGTTGGGGCGGGTCGCCTGGGCCGCGGACGCGGAGGTCGCGCGGGCGGCCCTGGAGGAGATCGGGGAGCGGGTCTGTGAGTTGGGGTTCGTCGTGTGTGAAGCCACGGCGTACACCGTGCCCTTCTTGCTCGATCTCGCCGGCAGTCCGGACCCTCGGCATCTCGCCTGCAAGGCCGACGTCCTCGAACTGCTCCTAGCGATCCTCACCGCTCAGCAGTGGCCAAGTCACCTGGCGGAGCAGGTCGGTTGGGAGACGGCGTCGCACGACGCCGTACGTGCGGGGCGGTCCCTGATCGAAGGGCTCGCCGCGTCCGTGCATCCCGACGTCGCCGCCGCGGCGAGCCGCGTCCTGCTCGCCATGGACCAGGACCCGTAACCCGCCTCACTCGTCCTGCAGCCGTTCCCCCGCGTACCCCGCCACCACCCCCACCACCAGCACCGCGTTGGACATGAGGATGCCCTCGGCCTCCAGGTCCTGCCACTGCATCACCATGTTCAGCGCCTGCGCGGCCACCCCGACCGTGAAGACCGCCAGCGCGTGCTGGGTCTTCGAGTCGCGGAAGGGGTCGCGGTGGAACCGGCCCGCCGCCCAGGTGGCCAGGGCTATGCACACCGCGTTGGGGAGGTGGATCAGCATCAGTCTGCCGTTGAAGGTCTCCAGGTTCTCCGTGGTGGCCAGGTGATCGTTGACCAGCGTCGTCTGCAGGTACTCCGTCAGGAGCAGGACGACGATGCCGGCCGCCCAGGCGCGCGCGAGCGCGAACACCGCCGCTCCGCGCCCCTCCTCCCGTTGGACGGACGCCCCCGGGTAGCCGTACCTCGTCATCGCCAACCGCCTCCATCAGTGCTTGTGCGTGTCGGTCCGGGGGCGGGAACCTGAATCCCGCCCTCTCGGACCACCGTTCGAACCACCGTTCAGACCACGGTTCAGACCACGGTTCAGACCACCGTGAAAAGAAGAACCGCCGCGAAGCCGACCGCAGCCAGCCCGCAGCCCGCCACCAGCAACCCGTACTGCAGCACCGGCGACCAGTTGCCGCGGCCGGCCACCGTCGCCGTGCGCTCCGGGGCCGCCGGGTCGTACGTCACCGTCACCGCGTCGCCGACCCGGATCGACCGGCTCGCCAGATCCTCGAACTCGATCTGGCGGCCGTCCGGCGTACGGAACGCGAAGAAGTGCTGCCGTGCGTCCGAGCGGTTGTACGGCTCCTGCTCGATACGTACGCAAGTGCCCTCTGCCCGAATACCCGCTCGCAGTGCCCGATTCACGCCCGAAAGGCGACGCGCGTAGTGCGTTGCCAACCAGCCGAAAAGCAGAATCATGCCGCCGAAGAAAAGGTAATCGCCGCCCGGAACATCCATTGTGGACCGCCTAATTGACCGTGATCGAGTCGATGATTTTCTTCAGGTCGCCCTTGCTGAGTTTTCCCTTGACCGCGTCGATCCGTACGGCGTACGTCTTGTCGTCGGCGTCGAGCCCCGCGATGATCACGCCGTCGATCCGGGTGCCGCCCTTCGGGTCCAGCGCCCCGCCCGGGGTACCCGCTCCGGAGTCGGTGCCTGAGTCCTTCTGGGTGAACTGGAAGTTGACCCGCCGGGCCTCTTCGTCACCGTCCGGACCCGCGACCTGGATCTCCTCCTGCTTCCCGAGCGTCGAGCCGAGCGCGACCCCGGCCTCGGCGCCGATCGCCGCCTCCTCCACCGAGTCGGCGTCCGTGAAGTCGAGCTGCACGGTGATCATGCCGATGGTCCCGCTCTCGTCGGAGAGCGTCGCGGCGGCCGCGTTGTACTTGCTGCGCTCACCCGCGCTCTGCGCCTCGAACGCCGCCGGGTGTGCCACCGTGACCGCCGGGGTCTTGAGCGTGCCCCAGCCGTCCGGCACCGCGCCGCTCTCCGCCTCCGAGCCGCACCCGGCCAGGAGCAGGAGCAGGAGCGCTGCGAGCCCCGCGAGCGGCGCCGATACGGTCGAGGTCGGATCAGTCGCCCGTCCGGTCCGCCTGGCCATCGTCGTCCCTCTCGTCTTCTTCCTGCTGCTCATGGCGTGTGTGCTCCTGTCCCCGGGATCAGTTCGCACAGTAGCTGTACGGGACATAACTGCGGTTCTCCCCCTTCGGCGCACCCAGGAACTGCGCGTCGTTGAGGTTCTCCTCCTTCTTCTCGGTGGAGACCGAGAAGCCGAAGCTCAGACCCAGGTTCAGCTCGAACCCGTACTCCGCGGCCTCGGTCTGGCCGGTGTACGTGTTCTTGCTGGAGAGGCCCTCGTCGAAGAGGAGCTGACCGAACGGGTCGTCGTTGCCCGGCCGCTTCGTCGGCGCGTGGTCGTCAAACATGTAGGCGAACGGTGCCCCGTTGTCACCGCTGCCGTCGAGCCATTTCTGGGCGATCGCGCGCTGCTCGGCACCCTCGGCGCCGGGCTTGAGGACGACGGAGTTGGTGACGACCTCGATACCGGTCTCGTTGTCCGTGCCCTTGGCGCTGCCGCTGCCGCCCCGCTTGTCGTCGTCCTTCTTGCCGTTGTCGCCGCCGACCGAGACGCCGTCCTTCGTGGCGCCCTTCTCGACGGTGCGCGTCATGTCGATGCGCAGCAGCTCACCGGTCGTCTTGTCGTGGCTGACGGTGATGGTGCCGGTCTGCGTCGTGGTCGCGCTCGACTCGCCGCTGATGGGCCCGGCCTCGTAGCCGACCTTGCCCGTGTACTCGATGGCGGCGCTGTACGTGTACGACTTGAGATTCCGGTAGTTGTTGTCGGTCCACGTCACCTCGGGCGAGAACTTGAAGCTGCCGCCGAGCGTCGCGCTGAGCTTCTTCTCGTCACCCGCCGACAGCTTCATACCGCCGGCGGCGCTGGCCTCCAGGCCCACCTTGCCGTAGCTGATGTGCCGGTTGCCGAGCTTCTCGTCGATGCGCTTGCGGAGCTGCTCCTCCTCGTACATCGGACCGCTGTTGAAGAAGTAGGCGATGCTGTTGCCGAGCCCGCCACCACGCGAGTTGGCGTGCCGGTTGGCCAGCTCGTACGTCTTCAGGTCCTCGATGTCGTCGCGGAACTTGGCCGCGTCCTCCTCGCTGTCGAAGACCCAGGTGTCACCGTTGGTCACCTTGATCCCGGCACCGAGTTCGACCTTGTCCGAGCCGAACTTCCCGACCTTGGCGCCCGGCTTCCAGTCCTTCTTGGCGGCGACGGACGCGGCGTCGGTGAAGGTCATCATCACCTGCTGGTCCTTGTCGTCGACCTTGCCGTCCTTGTTGACGTCGTTCTTGGACTGGAAGGTCTGCTGCTGGAAGCCGTACTCCTCGCCCCACTCGATGAACAGCAACTTGCCCTTGGCGCCCGCCTTGTCGCTGATCGAGGAGATCTGGCAGAGCGGCGGCTCGTAGTCGGCGTCGGTCTTGGGGGCGGCCTGGTTCGGCTTGCCGCCGCCGGGGTCGCACGGTCCGAACGTGACCAGGCACTTCAACTGGTCGGCGATGGTCCCGTCCACACCGGTCCCCACCATCGCTCCCGCGACGGCCGCGACGACCACCACCATGCCGACGTACTCGGTGGCGGAGGTGCCGCGGTCGCCCCGTGGTCGTCGGCCCCGTGGTCCGTCCTGTGGCCGGCCCTGTGGTCGTCCTCGTACCAGTTCCCGTCTCATCCGACCGTCCCCCTCGGTGACCGCAACTTTTCTTGTACTCGTACTCGTATACGGAATCGAATCGGAGCGTACGGACGGCCCGGACCCTGTGGCGTGGGTCCGTGGACCCAACCCGGACCCAAAGCGCACCAGTTACCTGGTGGGCGCTTCCGGCGTCGGCTACTTTCGACTTCAAATGAAACATGGGTTAACGCCTGACTGCTTCGCCCGATTTTGGTGGTGCCTACGAAGTGCGCGCCGTACCACTGACATCGGTGAGGTGTTCTCTGTGCCCTAAGTCGTGGATAAAGTGCTGAGCAGTAGTCGAAGGACTTCGAGTAACGACTGCTGCGCAGGACCCGCCGACCACGACTGTCGAACACCGAGCGGCAGGACCCAGCAGGAGAGAAAACCGCGGTCGCCGGAACTCCGGCGGCCGAGCTGAACGGGGAACCAGGTGTCAACCGCCATAGCAGTCACCAGTCCCGACCTGGTGCTGCCTCCCACCGACCAGCAGACGCCCACGGCGGCCCTGCTGCAGGCGCCCGATGCCCAGCCTCTGGAGGCTGCGCTCGCGGACATGCAGGTCCTGGTGGAGCAACAGGGTTATGTCGTCGCTGTCTACCCCGCCTCCATCCCGGTGGCGCACGAACAGCGGCTGCACACTGTCCGGTCTGTCCTGGAGAGCGACCGTATCGCCCTCCTCAAGCTGGATCTCCCACCGCTCGGGCTCGCCGTCCTCGTCCGACAGCTAAGGCAGCTGTCCATCTGCGACTTCAGCGCCGGCGTCGTCGCCTCGGCCGCCCGGCTGCTCTCCCACTACATCCACGCGGGTGCCCTCCTCAACTCGGTCACCAAGCTCGACCGGGTCCCGGTCAGCCTCAAGTCGCACGCCAAGTCCTGGGTGCCGGGCTCCCAGTTCGGTGTCCTCGCCAACCCCGATCCCCAGTTGATCAAGATCGGCAACGGGAAGCTCACCGGCCCCGAGTTCGGCACACAACTCCTGGTCGGAAAGGGGCAATTGCAATCGGACTGGGTGACCGCGACACTCGCGCCCGAGTGGCAGGTGCAAGGAGTGCAGGAGATGGGACTCCTCGCGGATTCGCCACGCTGGTGGGGAACGTCCAAGATGATCGAATTCGCCGCGTTCCTGCCTGATATCTCCGTTCTCTACCAGCTGGTTTCATCCGTACGGCGAGAGGTGTGTTCCTGGTGCGGTCTCGAACTCATCGGTGATCGTTGCGGATTCTGTTCCGCACCGCTCTCCCCGACCGAGAACCAAACGCACGGTTCAGGTGTCCTGAACCAGGGAACGCCCACGCGCCGCGGGTCGTAACCCGCCTGCCAGGCGGTTCGTACGGGCCGGAGGTGCCGGTCGGCACCGTGTGACAACCGCTCTCCCCGTCTCCGTGCCCGCCCGGTCGGTCCCGTCCCACGCCCCAGTTCCACGCCCCAGCCCTAAGCCCCAGCCCTACGCCCCCGTCCCACGTCTTCGTCCCAACGTCTTCGTCCCACGTCTTCGAACGAGGTTGTCCCGCTCATGAATTCACGGCAACGCCGCGGCATCATTCTCCTTCTCCTCTCCGTCCTCTGCGCCTTCGGCGCCTTCGCCGGCGTGCTCTCGGTGATCAGCGACGTGAATTCGAAGGTCGGACCCGAGGTGCCCGCGTACCGGCTGAAGGCGGACGTCGCTCCGTACACGGCGCTCGAAGAGGGGCAGTTCGAGAAGATAGAGATGCCCAAGCGCTGGTTGTCCGACAACGCGGTCACCGACCTCGCCGTCGTCAACGGCAAGATCGCGGTCACCCAGCTCAAGAAGGGGTCGCTGCTCCAGGACGACATGATCGTCAAGCGGCCCGCCCTCGCCAACGACGAGCAGGAGATCGCGATCATGATCGACGCCGCGACCGGCGTCGCGGGCAAGATCAACGCGGGTGACCTGGTCAACATCTTCGCCACCTTCTCCGCCGAGAACGAGGGCGACAACGCGCAGTCCCGGATCATCGTGCCCAACGCCAAGGTCATCGACGTCGGTTCGCTGACGCCGCTGGAGCCCAAGGAGGACGACCGGGGCAGCAGCACCGGTCCCCGCTCGGCCGTGCCGATCACCTTCGCCCTCAAGACCAAGGACGCCCAGCGCGTCGCCTACGCCGAGTCCTTCGCACAGCACGTACGCCTCGCCCTGCTTCCCGACGACAGCCCCACCACGCTGCGCCCCGGGGAGAGCACCTACACCCTCGAAGGGGACAAGTGAGGGACGAATGACGACCAGAATCCTTCCGGTCGTCGGCGAAGCCGACGCCGCCAGATCCATCACCACCCTGCTCAGCCAGCTCCCCGACGCGGAGCCGGCCGGGCCGGTCGGTGACTCGACCTCGCTGATCGACACCCTGGCCAGGCTGGCCGCGGAGTCGATCGACGAACTGCCGGAAGTCGTTCTGGTACATGAGCGGATCGGTCCCGTCCCAGCTCTTGAGCTGATCCGGGAGGTTGCCCTCCGCTTTCCCGCGGTCGGGGTCATTCTGGTCACCGCCGACGCGAGCCCCGGCCTCTTCTCGGCCGCGATGGACTCGGGCGCGCGTGGACTGGTCGGTCTTCCCCTCTCGTACGAGGAACTCGCCCAGCGCGTCCAGGCCGCGGCCGGCTGGTCCGTGGGCGTACGTCGCCACCTCGGCCACGGCGGCGACGTGTTCACCGGCCCCGGTGGCACCGTCGTCACGGTGAGCGGGGCGAAGGGCGGTGTCGGTACGACGGTGGCCGCCGTCCAACTCGCCCTCGCCGCCAAGGCGTCGGGCATGACGGTGGCGCTCGCGGACCTGGACCTCCAGGCCGGCGACGTCGCCTCCTACCTGGACGTGCAGTTCCGCCGCTCGATCGTGGACCTCGCGACCATCCAGGACATCTCACCCCGCGTACTCCAGGACGCGGTGTTCACCCACCACACCGGCATCGGGCTGCTGCTCGCGCCGGGGGACGGGGAGCGGGGCGAGGAGATAAACGACCGGTCCGTACGCCAGATCGTCAGCGCCCTGCGCAACCGCTACGAGGTCGTGATCATCGACTGCGGCACGCAGACGACGAGCGCGAACGCGGCGGCGATCGAGATGGCCGACACCACCCTGCTGCTGACCACGCCGGACGTGGTGGCGGTACGGGCGGCCAAGCGCATGGTCAAGCTCTGGGACCGGCTGCAGATCCGCAAGGCGGAGGAGACGACGATCGTGGTGAACCGCTACATGCGGAACACCGAGATCCAGCCGCCCCTCATCGAGAAGATCACCAGCACCAAGGTGTCGCGGATCGTCATCCCGGCGAACTTCAAGGAACTGCACGCGGTGGTCGACGCGGGCCGGATGCAGGACCTGGACTCCAAGTCGACGGTGAAACAGGCGCTCTGGGGGCTCGCCGGAGAGCTGGGACTGGTGAAAACTCCCGAAGGCGCGGAGAAACAGGGGAAGTTCAAGGGAGACCGGGGCTCGGTCGGAGTGCGACGCGGACGATCGAAGTGATGACCGCAGGACGGCAGGGCCAACGAGACCAGGGGGCGCGTTGAACCATGAGCAATCCAGCAACAGACGCACTGAGCGGGGGCGGAGCGGTGACCGGGACATACGGTGATGTGTCGCGGCACCGCGATAGCCCGCGCCGGAGACGGATGCGCGACGACCGCGGCCAGACCGCCGTCGAGTTCACCGGCCTGGTCCCCATCATTCTGGCCACGGCGATCCTGCTCTGGCAGGCCGCGCTCGTCGGCTACACCTTCTCCCTCGCGGGCAACGCGGCGGACGAAGCGGTGCGCGCGGCGACCGTGGCGTTTCCGGGCACACGACTGGACGAGTGCACGGCCGCCGTGAACGAGGACCTTCCGGACGCGTGGGACATTGGGGAGATCCACTGCTGGGCGGACGACGACGTGGTCAAAGCAGAGGTCCAGCTCGAGATTCCGGTCCTCTTCCCGGGCTTCAACGTCGACGTCAAAGTCACCGGTGACGCCGTCGCGGTGAGGGAGAGCTGAAACATGGTGAACCGAATGCTCCGTGGCAGGCGCTCCGCACCCGGCGACGGGCACGGTGACAGGCACGGTGACAGCCGTGACAGGGGCCAGGCATCGATTGAGTTCGCAGGCGTCCTCTTCCTCCTGCTCATCGCCGGCCTGGCGGCGATACAACTGGGCCTGGCCGCCTACTCGGTCCAGCAGGCAGGTACGGCGTCCCGGGCGGCGGCCCGCGCGGCCTCGCAGTACGACGCGGGCTGGGAGCAGGTCGGACAGTCCTCGATGAGCGACTGGCTGGCCAACGACACGACGTTCGACCGCGACCAGGGGTTCGACGACGTCAAGGTCACAGCCGAGGTGGAGATCCCGTCGATCTTTCCGGCACTGTTCGACCTCGGCTCCGCCGAGAGGGACACCACCATGCCCATGGACTGACACATGACCGGCCGGTTACGCACCCGGGGCCCCGGAGACAGCACGCACCACCCAAGCACCACATCAGCAGCACCTGGGAGTTGAGGACATGAGCCTGAGGGCGCGCATCAGCAGCCCCGAGCCGACCAACGGACGCAGCGAAGAGAGCCTGCTCGTCGGCGTCTACCGGGCCAAGCTCCTTGAAGAGATCGACCTCGCGGAGATGTCCGCCCTCGCCGCCGCCGAGCGCCGGGCACGGCTCGAACGGGTGCTGGGCCACATCATCAGCCGCGAGGGCCCCGTGCTCTCCTCCGGCGAACGCTCCCAGCTCATCCGCCGTGTCGTGGACGAAGCCCTCGGCCTCGGCATCCTGGAACCCCTGCTCGAAGACGCCTCCATCAGCGAAATCATGGTGAACGGCCACGAGCAGGTCTTCGTGGAACGAGGCGGCCGGCTGGAAATGCTGCCGATGCGGTTCGCCTCCAACGAGCAGCTGATGCAGACCATCGAGCGAATCGTCTCCACGGTCAACCGCCGCGTGGACGAGGCGAATCCGATGGTGGACGCGCGACTGCCGTCCGGCGAGCGCGTCAACGTCATCATCCCGCCGCTGTCCCTGAGCGGCCCCATCCTCACCATCCGCCGCTTCCCGCGCGCGTTCACCCTGCCGGAGATGATCGGACTGGGTTCGCTCGACGAGCAGATGATGATGCTCCTGTCCGGTCTGGTCAGGGCGAAGTTCAACGTGATCGTCTCCGGAGCCACCGGTACCGGCAAGACCACACTCCTGAACGCCCTGTCCGGGCTGATCCCGGACGGCGAGCGCATCGTCACCATCGAGGACTCCGCCGAACTCCAACTCCAGCAGAAGCATGTGATCACGCTGGAGACCCGCCCCTCCAACGTGGAGGGCAAGGGCCAGGTCACCATTCGTGACCTCGTCCGCAACTCCCTGCGTATGCGCCCCGACCGCATCATCGTCGGTGAGGTCCGTGGCGGTGAGACGCTCGACATGCTCCAGGCGATGTCCACCGGTCACGACGGCTCGCTCGCGACCGTCCACGCCAACAGCGCGGAGGACGCGCTGATGCGACTGCAGACCCTGGCCTCCATGTCGGAGGTCGAGATCCCCTTCGTGGCGATCAAGGACCAGATCAACAGCGCCGTCGACGTGATCGTCCAGCTGACCAGGCACGCCGACGGCTCCCGACGCGTCACCGAGATCGCCATCGTCGACTCGCACGGCCGCGAGGAGTACCGGATCGTGTCGGTCTGCCGGTACCTCGCCCAGCCCATGGCCGCCGACGGCCGGATCCCGGGCCACTTCGAGTACTACCCGCTACCCCGCCGGATCGCCGAGCGGCTTTATATGAAGAGCGAACCCATTCCCCCGGCCTTCGGCGTCGCACAGTCCGAGGAAGAACTCGCCCTCCGTAAGACAGCGGCCTGATGTCCGCCCCCGACGCCCGTCCCTGCCCGCCGCTCACCCAGAAGGTCCCCGCACGACATGGATAATCTTCCGCTCCTGACGGTTGGCGTCACACTGCTGACGTGTGTGCTCGCCGTCATCGGCGTGCACGTCTACTCGTCGGGCAAGGCCCAACGCGAGGCGCTCGTCGAGCGAATGTCCCACACGGGACAGATAACGACGGTCGGTCGAAACCGCCGGTTCAGAGGGCTCGACCGTCGCCTGCGCCAGACCGGCATCGGCAAACGGATCGAGCGCAAGATCGCGGTGACCGGCCTCGATCTCACACCGGGCGAGTACTTCGTGTACGTGGTGGCCGGTCTGCTCGGCCTCTACTTCCTCATCGGGGCCATCTTCGCCTCGTTCTTCGGGGTGCTGGCAGCACTGGCCGGCCTGTGGGGCGGCAACGCGTTCCTGAACTGGCAGCGTGTCAAGCGGACCGAGGCCTTCATCAACCAGTTGCCCGAGCTGACGCGTGTGCTCGCCAACGCCACGCAGGCCGGGCTGGCCATGCGCACCGCCCTGGTGATGGCGTCCGAGGAACTGGACGACCCCGCGGGTGAGGAACTGCGCAGGGTGGCCGACCAACTGGCGGTCGGGCACACACTGGACGACGCGCTCGGCGAACTCGCCGACCGTCTGCCCTCCCGTGAGCTGGTCGTGCTGGTGACCACGCTGGTGCTTTCGAGCCGGGCCGGTGGACAGGTCGTGACCTCGTTGCGAAATCTCACCGAGACGCTGGAAGAGCGCAAGGAGACGCGGCGAGAGGTGAAGACCGTGCTCTCGCAGATTCAGGTCACCGCGCTCGCCGTGCCCATGATCGGTCTCGGCTTCCTGCTGCTCATCAACAACATGACTCCCGGAGCGCTGGACAAGATGACCGGGGCCACGATTGGCCAGGTCGGCACGATCGTCGCGTTCGCTCTGTACGCGGTCGGATATCTCGCCATCCGGCGAATGTCCCGGATCCAGGTCTGAGAGGGGGAGACGAGACATGGGACTTCTACTCGCCGCCGTCATCGGTCTCGCCGTGTACGGCGCCTTCCACGGCGTTCGTCTGTACCGCGCCGACGCCAAGCTCCCCGGCGACCTGGCCGTGGCCCTGGAGATCGGCGCCAGCCGTACCACCGCCGTGGGCTCCGGCATCGACCGGCTGGGCATTCGCTACGCCCCGTCCGTGCTGCGGATGATGGGACCCAAGCGCGTCGACGCGCTGCGCCGCCGCCTTGACATGGCGGGCAACCCCGGCGGTATGACCGTCGACCGGTACGCGGCCCGGCGCGCGGTCTACGGATTCCTCGGCGGCTTCGCCTGCTTCGCCCTGGTGATCCGTGGTCAGGTGCCCCTCGGGATCTTCGCCCTGATCTACGGCTTCTTCTGGACCGACGTCATCATCCGCGCCGCCATCCGCAAGCGCCGTGACGACATCGAACGTACGCTGCCGGACTTCCTGGACGTCCTGGCTGTCGTCGTCTCGGCCGGCCTCGGGTTCCGGCAGGCCCTGGACCGTGTCGCGGAGAAGTACAAGGGCCCCTGGTCCGACGAACTCCGCATCACACTGCGCCAGATGGACATGGGTGTGAGCCGCCGGGACGCCTTCGAGCATCTGCGAAAGCGCAACGACTCCGACCAGGTCTCGATGTTCGTCACCGCCCTTCAGCAAGGTGAGGAGCTCGGTGCGCCCATCGTCGACACGTTGATCCAGATCGCCAACGACATGCGGCGAACCGACTCGCAGAACGCGCGTCGTAACGCGGCGAAGGCCGTGCCGAAGACGACTCTCGTGGTCACGATGGTCATGCTCCCGGCGACCATGATTCTCATTGTTCTCAGCTTCTACTACGGTTCCGGAGTCGACTTCGGAAACATTCTCGGCTGATCGGACGATGGCCGGCCGAAGCGCAGCAGCCCAACGACATCCGAGCGGGAGGTGAGTCCCCATGACCCCGAGATTCGCAGTACTCACGGGCGGTATCAGCAGCGAACCACCCGGTTCAACCACCACCGCGCCTGATCATGTGCCGTCACTGCCGATTCAGGTCAACGCTCTCCAGGCGCTGTGCCGGCAGGTCTTCGGTTTCCGACTGGCGATGATCGCGCTCGCGTCTCCCTTCGCACTGGAACGCACCGCGGCCGGCCTTGCCACCTGGCTCGTCGCCTCCGCGGTCATCGTCACGTTCATGGTGTCGTACCTGCTGTTCCGTGACTGGGAGCGCTTCGGGCCCGTGCTTCTGCGGCACCCCGTACTCCTCGCCGCGGACACCCTGTTCGGGTCGCTCCTCCTGGTCACGGCCTCCCCGGACTCCACGCTCGCCTACGTCACCATCTGCACGCCGCTGCTGGCCGGACTCGTCTACGGCTGGCGTGGAGCCACGTTCTTCGCGGTGCTCCAATCGCTGATCATCGGCGCGGCGTACGTGGTGAACTCCGAGGTCGACGCGGCGTTCTCGGCCCTGCTGCTTCCCGGTCTGTGCGTCATCGCCGGCGCCGTCGGCAGCACTCTGCGCAACCTCATCCTCGGCTTCGGCACCGCCAGCCAGGCGCTCACCGAGGCCCGCGCCCGGCTCGCCGTCACCGGCGCGGTCGAGGAGGAACGGGCCAGGCTCGCGCGCGAGATGCACGACTCGGTGGCCAAGACCCTGCACGGTCTGGCGATGGCCGCCGACGGGCTCGCCAGCACGGCCGACCGCATGGACCCGCTCACCGTCAAGCACCAGGCGGAACTCGTCGCGCGCTCGGCCCGCCGCGCCGCCGCCGAGTCCCGCGAACTGCTTTCCGACCTGCGCCGGGAGTCCGGCCTCGACGGCGGGGTCGACGTCGTCGCCGAACTCCGCTCACGCACGGAGGACTTCACCCGGCGCCACGGTGTCCAGGCGGCCTTCCGGCAGCTCGGCGAGACGGCGATGCCGCCCATCCCGCACGCGGTGGCCAGGCACGCCCTGACCATCGCCACCGAGGCCATGGAGAACGCGAAGCGGCACGCGCACCCGACGTATGTCGACGTGTCGGCGGGCGTGGTACGCGACGTGCTGCGCATCAGCGTGTACGACGACGGGAAGGGCCTGCCCGAGGGCACCTCGCTCGAAGACCTCAGACGGGCGGGCCACTTCGGGCTCGTCGGCATGGTGGAGCGCGCGGCGTCGATCGGGGCCCGTATCCGTATCGGCAGAGGCCGGGCGGCGAAGGGCACAGAGGTACGGCTGGAACTCTCGCTCACGGCCCTGGGGCTGCCCCAGAGCCGTCATCCGCAACAGCACCCCGCACCACTTCTGAACTGAACCCGACCCCGGAACCTCCGTCCCGGAAGAGCAACCCACCCACCGTCCCCACCCATGAGAGGAGGCCGCAGCCATGCCGGACGACATCTCCCGGAGTTCCGGGCAGCACTGGACGCAGCAGTCGCACGTATCGCAGCACTCGTCCTCGCACGCCACACCGCTCAGCTCGGAGCACACCGCCGGAGTCCCCACGTCAGCACCGCCCGCGGCATCCGGAGGATTCCCCGCCCTTCCAGGGCCGATGCCCGCGGCGCCCGCGCTGCGTGTCGTGATCGCCGACGACAATCCGGTCGTACGGGCGGGACTGACCGTCCTGCTGTCCGGCCGTGACGACATTGAGGTCGCCGCAGAGGCTGCCGACGGCCGCCAGGCGTACGAACAGACCGTGCAACACCACCCCGACGTCGTCCTGTTGGACGTCCGTATGCCGGGAGTCGACGGGATCTCCGCCCTGCCGCACCTGGTGCGGCTCGCCCCGGTCCTGATGATGACGTACAGCCGCGAGAGCGAGATCGTCCATGAGGCGTTGCGGCTGGGCGCCGGCGGCTATCTCGTCCACGGTGAGTTCACGGCCGACCAACTGGTCGCCGCCGTAAGGGACATCAAGCAGGGCCGGGCGCACTTCACGCACTCCGCCTCCAGCGCGCTGCTGGCGAGTGTGCGGGGCGGCGGCGGGGCGGACCCGGGCGCCGGAGCCCTTCCGGAGGGACTGGGCACGGCGTTCACCGGCCCCGGCTACCAGCCGGCCCAGCCGAGCCATTCGTCTGCAAACGCACACGCCGGCCATGGGCATCCCCCGTACGTCCCACCTGCTGGTCGTCAAGCGGCACCAGGTGAACGTGAGTTGAACCCGCAACATTTTGCTCAGCCATCTTCGCTTTCGCAATCGAATATGGCACACTCGCCCCAAGGGCAGACAGCCCCGGGGATGCCTCGGGCGTCAGGAACCTCGGAGGGGCTCTACTCCGAGCTGAGCCAGCGGGAGGTGGAGATCATGGACCTGATCGCGTCAGGGATGACCAATCAGCAGATCGCCGCGGCCTGCTTCATCAGCCAGAAAACCGTGAAGAACCACATCAACCGCATCTTTGCCAAATTGAATGCCGGTAGCCGCGGCGAGGCGATCGCCTTCTGGCACGGTGTCGCACGAGGGGGGTCGGCCGGTCGTGACTGAGCGCGCCGAGGGCCGGACGGCCCGTGAATTCGCCGGCAGGGACGGGTCTGTTGGCCGGGCAGGGCGTTGGGTTTTGAAGCCCATACCAGAGAGTGTCGTGCCGTCGTATATTTCTCATGTCGCCAGCGGGACCGGCCGGGAGGAAGCCGGAAGCGCGGGTGGTATCCGAGACTTGTACGAGTCGGCCGGTTGCCGGTCGGCCGACATCAAAGGGGAAGCTCATGTCGAACGTCACGCTGAGAGCCGCCACCAACGCCAGACTCTCCGTCGGGACCTGGGTGAACACGGCTGTTGCGGCGATGAGGCGCCTGGGCGACAAGGGTCAGGGCGCGGTCGAGTATGTGGGTGTGATCGTGCTGGTGGCGCTGATCATCGCCGCGATCGTGGGCTCGGACGTGGACGACGCGATCGCCGACGGTCTCACCAGCACGGTCGGCGAGATCCTCGGTGGTGGCGGCGGCGAGTAGCCAACTCTCGCGAGACGGGGCAGGCCGCTCCCATCTACATCACGATGGTGGCGGGCCTGCTCTTTCTCGCGCTCGCGTTCTTCGCGGTAGGCCAGGCGGGCGCCACCCGTAACGGTGCCCAGTCCGGGGCCGACGCCGCGGCTTTGGCAGCGGCACAGGAATCCCGCGACCGGTTCGCGGAGGAACTCCTGGCGAATTTCTTCACCCCCGGCTATCTGGGCGGCATCTTCAACGGCAGATCGGTCGGCCCCTTCTTCGGTTGTGCGGCGGCTCATGAGCTCGCCGACAAGAACGGCGTCGACGTGAAGCCGAGGGGGTGCAACACCCCGGACAACGGCGCCTGGGGTGTCAAGGTCGATGTCAGAACCCAGGAGCCCATGGGCGATAACATCCTGCCCGGCACCGAGGACAAGAAGGCTGAGGCCACGGCCACGGCGGTCATCGTCCCTCGTTGTGAGTTCAAGCCGGCGGAGGAAGACGAGAAGCCCGAAGAGGAGCCCGGCGACGGGGACGACGGCGAGGACGAGGGCGAGGAAGAGCCCTCCTTGCCCGGTGAACTCATCTGCAATGGCAGGGGTCTGGACCTGGACCCGAAGAATCTGGTGCTGCCGGACATGTCTGTCCTGTTCTCCGTCCGACTGGCCGAGGACTGACCGCGAGTGAACGCAAAGGATCAACACTGATGAATATGCGGCATGGAACGAAAGCCCGTAGGGCAGCGGGGTGCGTCCTCGCGGCCGTGGCGCTGACCGTGTCCTTGACGGCCTGTGGTGGCAGTGACGACGGCGGGAAGGACGACGCCGACAACGCCTCGTCCTCCACCCCGGCCAAGGACGGGGCGAAGGACGACGGCGGGAACACGGTGCCGGACACCAGCCAGACGCTGGCGACGATCAACGGCAGCAACGGATTCCAGTTCACCATCCACACCGCCGCCCGTGACGAGGGTGGTTTTCTGACGGTGACCGGCACCATCAAGAACACCAGCGGGGGCAGGCAGTCGACCCCGAGCGCATGGAGCGGTGAGGAGAATCAGGTCAGGCGAACCGGTAAGTCGTTGGCCGGTGTCACGCTCGTCGACAAGGCGGAGAAGAAGCGCTACTACGTGTTGCGTGACACGGACGGCAATCCGCTGACCACAACGGGAATCAGCGGTATGGATGACGGCGACACCGAGAACTTCTTCGCCCAGTTCCCGGCTCCGCCGGACGGCACTTCCCAGGTCGACTTCTTGGTGCCGCTGATGCCCGCCGCGACGATTGAGATCTCCTGATGGGCGCATTCATGTCGCGCACGCGCGGGGCTGTCGCACGGCCGGCGGCGACGGCGATCGCCGCGGCCGTTCTGTTCACCAGTGTGCAGTTCACCATGTCGGCGAGCGCGTCCGCGGACGAGGCCCCCAGCACGCCACCGGGCACGGAATCGACAGCACCACCACCGGAGGTGGACGGTAACGCCTCGGGCCTCAAGATCCGTGACGGTGCCACGCTCGCCCCCGCGAAGGTGCTGCCCATCATCTCGGTCGTCGAGTCGGAGGGCGGAGAAGAGCGTCGCGAGGAGACGAGCGAAACTCTGAAGTTCGCGCTTCAGGCCGAGGTGCTCTTCGGGAAGGACAGCGCGAAGTTGTCCAGCGCCGCGAACTCGCGTATCGCCGCCGTGGCGGCGGAGATCGAGAAGCAGGGCGCCAAGAAGGTCCGGGTCTTCGGCTTCACCGACAACCTCGGCTCCTCCGCGCATGGAGACGTGCTCTCCAAGCAGCGCGCCGACGCTGTGCACGGCGTCCTGGAGAAGGAACTGGCGGCCGCCGACATCACGTTCGAGATCCGGGGCTACGGCGAGCAGTACCCGATCGCGAACAACAACAACGAAGAGGGACGTAAGAAGAACCGTCGCGTGGAGATCTCCTTCCCCCGCGGTGAAACCGACACCTCGCAGAACTGATCCGTCGCACGACACAGCGCTGCCCCGGCCGTCCGTACCAAGGACCGCCGGGGCAGCACTGTGTCAGGGCCCAATCCGTTGCTTGGGCCTGGGGTTGGGCCTTGGGGCCCATGCTGGTGGGTGTTGCCCGGTCGTATGTTTCTCATGTCGCCAGCGAGACCGGCCAGGAGGAAGCCGGAAGCGCGAGTGACACCAAGGACTCGTACGAGTCGGCCGGTAGTCGGCCGGCCGACACAAAGGGGAACACCATGTCGAACATCACGCTGAAGGCCGCCACCAACGCCAAGGTCTACGTCGGCACCTGGGCGAACACCGCCGTCACCGCCATGAAGCGTCGCAGTGACAAGGGTCAGGGCGCGGTCGAGTACGTGGGTGTCATCGTCCTGGTGGCCCTGATCATCGCGGCCATCGTCGGCTCCGAGGTCGACACCGCGATCGCCGACGGTCTCACCAGCACGGTCGACGAGATCCTGGGCGGCGAGTAACAACCCTCGCGAGACAGGGCAGGCCGCACCCATCCCCCGGCCAGGATGGCCGCGAACCTGCCCCTCTCACGTTCCGATCCACGGTGCCCCCCACCTCTGCCCCGTCCGCCCGCACCACCGGCGGCCGGGGCAGAGTTATGCGGAAGAGGGAGGGCAGGGAGACATGATCGACGAGGTTCACGAGGTCAAGCGACTGGCGCGGGAAGAGGGCACCACCGAGCGGAAACTCGACTACGTCCAGGTCGTGTTCGGACTTGAGTGGTTCGGCGATGAGGACTCGGCGGTGGCCATGGTGGGAGACCTGGTCACCGCGGACGAGGGGAATCCCCGCGCCGTACTGCTCCACTCACACAGTGCGCTGCACCTGCTGATGGACGACGAGAGCATCGCGAAGGCCCGGCGCCTGCTTTCCGCCGTTCCGGTGGAGTCCGTCTACCGGCCCATGGCGGCAACGCACCTGGCGGCGATCAACGAGCGGCACGGTGCCGAACGCAGCGACCGCGAACTCACCTTCCGGCTCATCTCGGAATCGGTCGACCGCGCACCGGAGTTCGTCTCCAACAACGCCTGGCTCGGCCGGCTCTACGCGAGACGCGGCGAGACGACCGAGGCCAGGCACTACCTGGCGCGCGCGAAGGCGAACATCCTACCGAAAGGGGAGGCCCGGGACCGGCTGTCCCTTGTCGAACGGGCCTGGCACGAATGCTTCACCGGGTGTCTCTCCACACCGGTGGGAATTGAGCTGGACCTCGACAAGCTCGCCTGACCGCGCCGGATGCCCCACTATGAGCCCCTTGTTGGGTCCTGGGGCCCATGACCCGACCTGCGTCGGCGCCGTAGCGTCGCGCGTATGTTGCCATCGGGGGTAGTACGTCGGGTACGTCATATCCGTCGTCGTACGCGGCAGTCTCTGCCGCGTACCGACGTTCGGTTGCTGGGCGCTCTGCGTCGATCACAGCGGGGCCAGGGGGCGATCGAGTACGTCGGCCTGATCGTTGTTGTGGCGGCGATCGTGGGTGCCTTGGTGGGTACGGGGGTTGGGCCGGCGCTCGCTGATGGGATCAGTACGCAGGTCTGCAAGATCACCGGTGGTGGCAATTGCGGTGGTGGCAGTGACTCGGTGGCCGAGGGGGACGAGGGCGGTGAAGAGGCCCCGCCCGGCGGCGGTAGTGATGGCTCCGCTTCCGACACCGGTAACGACAGCGGTGAGAAGACGCAGGCCGAGCTGGACTACGAAGCCGCGCTGAAGGAGCTTCAGGACGCTCAGGCGGCGGAGAAGAGCGACTCCGACAAGGCGAAGGAAGCGGCGAAGGAGCTTGCCAAGATCCTCGCCGATGAGCTTGGCATCACGGATGCGCTGGACTGCATCACCAAGGGCGACATGGGCGCCTGCACGGAAACCCTCATCAACGTGCTCCTCAGTGTCGTCGGCGGTGCCGTGGGCAAGTTGGCGGCGAAGTACGGGGCTCCGTGGAAGTGGAAGAAGGCCGTTGAGCTGGTCAAGAAGCTCAAGAAGCACGGCGGGGATCTGTACGACGGTCTCAAGGGTCTGATCAAGAACCGCAAACGCGTAGACGACGCCGAGGACAAACTCGCCGACGCCAAGAAGAAACTCGACCAGGAGAAGCCGGACAAGCCCAAGGACGGCGACAAACCCGAGTCCTGCGCCGTCAAGCACAGCTTCCTGCCCGGAACTCCCGTGCTGCTCGCCGACGGCAGTCGCATGGCGATCGACAAGGTCCGCGTCGGCATGCGCGTCGTCGCCACCGACCCGGAGAGCGGTCGCACCGAGGCCCGCGCCATCGAGCGGACCATCACCACGTACGACGACAAGGACTTCACACGCCTGGCGGTCCTCACGGACTCGGGCACCGAGGTGCTGACGGCGACCGATACGCACCCGTTCTGGCTGACGGACCAGGGGCGCTGGGCGGACGCCGGAGAGATCAGGGCCGGGGACGATCTCCGTACACCCGCCGGTACGTCCGTGCAGGTCAAGGCCGTCGGCCGGTACACCAAGCGGCAGACGACGCACGACCTCACCATCAACGGCATCCACACGTACTATGTCGTCACAGGTGACACACCGGTCCTGGTGCACAACAACGACTGGTGCACCGACGAGGAGCGGCTCGAAGACGCCGGCGACATCGCCAAGGGGCACGCGGACAACAAGCACGCGAAGGACTTCCCCGGCGTTTCGGCCAAGGAACTCGGTGAACTCGCCACCGACGTGATGAAGAATCCGTCACGGACCAAGCCCCTCGGCAGCGGTCGGAAGGCATACCTCGGCAAGGACGGCACGACCATCGTGATTCATGACCCGACGCATCCGGACGGCGGAACGATCTTCCGCCGGGACCCGGCGTCGCTGGAAGACTATTGGGCGGGGCTCGACTGATGGCGGGAAGCGAAGTGACGGCGAGCGCGCTGCTCGCCGAGGACGAGACCGCGTTGCTGCGGCGGGCCCTGCTGGAATGGGGCGGGCCCGCCCGGTGTGGGGATCAACTCGCCGTCGGGATGGGGTTCGAGAGCGAGCGCGACCTGCTCGACCAGTGCTCTCGGCTGCGGCGCGCGCTCGCCGACGACGTGCCACTCGCGCCGGTCGACTGGGCGCGGATTCTCCTGGCCGTCGAGATCGTGTTCGTCAGCGACCTGGTGGGCGCGGGCTCCGAATGGTCCACGACGACCGGGCGCGGTGACGAGGCGACCATCAAGTCGCTGCGGGCGATCCAGCGGAAGCTCGGGGCGACCGTCAGGCCGTACTACGGGGAGACTCCGAGCGACGCATGACGTTCCCGCGGGAACTGCACGGCCCATTCCTGTAGTCCTTTACGAGCAGAGGCTGACGTACTGGGGGGAGTGGGTCGTGCGTCGTTTTTTGCGGTACAAGTTGCGCGGGGCGGTTCTGCCGCGCACGGACACGCGCTTGTTGGGTGCGTTGCGGTGGTCGCAGCGGGGTCAGGGGGCGATCGAGTACGTGGGTCTGGTCGTCGTGGTCGCGGCGATCGTGGGTGCCTTGGTGGGTACGGGGGTTGGGCCGGCGCTCGCTGATGGGATCAGTACGCAGGTCTGCAAGATCACCGGTGGTGGTAACTGCGGTGGTGGCAGTGACTCGGTCGCCGACGGCGATGAGGGCGGTGAAGAGGTCCCGCCCGGTGGCACCGGCGACCCCGCTGTCGATACGGGTGATGGCACCGGTAACGACAGCGGTGAGAAGTCGCAGGCGGAGCTGGATTATGAAGCCGCGCTGAAGGAGCTTCAGGATGCCCAGGCGGCGGAGAAGAGCGACTCCGACAAGGCGAAGGAAGCGGCGAAGGAGCTTGCCAAGATCCTCGCCGATGAGCTTGGCATCACGGATGCGTTGGACTGCATCACCAAGGGCGACATGGGCGCCTGCACCGAGACTCTGATCAATGTTCTGCTCAGCATCGTGGGCGGTGCGGTGGGCAAGTTGGCGGCGAAGTACGGGGCTCCGTGGAAGTGGAAGAAAGCCGTTGAGCTGGTCAAGAAGCTCAAGAAGCACGGCGGGGATCTCTACGACGGCCTCAAGGGCCTGATCAAGAACCGCAAACGTGTCGACGACGCCGGAGACAAACTCGCCGACGCGAAAAAGAATCTCGACCAGGAGAAGCCGGACAAACCCAAGGACGGCGACAAACCGGAATCCTGCGCCGTCAACCACAGCTTCCTGCCCGGGACTTCGGTGCTGCTCGCCGACGGGCGCCGGATTCCGATCGAGACCGTACGGACCGGCCAATGGGTCACCGTCACCGAGCCGTCCAGCGGTCTGACCACCGCCCGTCGCGTCGTCCGTACCATCACCACCCACGACGACAAGGACTTCACCCGGCTGACGGTCCTCTCCGGCTCGGGCACCGCCGCGCTCACGGCCACCGACACCCACCCGTTCTGGCTGAGCGACCAGCGGCGCTGGGTGGACGCCGGGGACATCCGGCCGGGTGCGACGTTCCGTACGGCCGCCGGCGGGGCGCTGCGCGTGCTGGACGCCGACCACTACACGCGTCGGCAGACGACGTACGACCTGTCCGTCGAGGGCATCCACACGTACTACGTGGGTGTCGGCGGCCAGGAAGCGCTCGTCCACAACAACGACCCGTGCGACAACCCGGACTACGACGAGGATCCGGACTACGGCATCACGGAGAAGAAGCACCAGCAGCTCGACAAGGACTACGGCACCGACGTCGCGGACGGCGTGGACTACAACGTCCAGCGCATCAAGTCCAAGGACCAGCCGGTGGAGGGTGAGACCCCCGACGAGGCCGCGAAGCGGCTCAAGAACGCCGACGACCACATCATCCCGGGCACCAACGGGGACCCGACGAAGATGGCCGAGTACTTCGCGAAGTTCCGGAACGAGAAATTCACCCACCACGACCCCCGGCCGCCGGACCCCAAGAGGCCGAATTCCCAGTCGGACGCTCTCTACGATGACGAGAAGGGCGTGGTGATCCTGAAGAACGGCACGATGATCCACGGCTACAACATGACCCGGGAAGAGTTCGACCGTATTTACAGCAAGGGAGCGAAGCGCAGCTGATGATCACCGAGGTGGAGATCCGGCGCGGCCGGGAGAGCGGACAGTACGTCCTGACGGTGGACGACGGTCAGTTCCACCTGTTGCGCCGGGCGGTCGTCGTCTTCTCGTACCAGGAGGAGTCCGCCGTCGCCCGGGCCCTCGTCACCGGCACCGAGGACGACATCCTGGCGGAGCCGCTCCAACTGGGTGTGTCGTACGACGACGTGGTGCCGGGACCGGTGGAGCTGACGTTCGCGCAGCTCCACGCGGTGTACGGGATCCTCACGTCGTTGCCGGCCGTCTCCTGGGCCGAGGAAGAGTTCGTCGAGAGGGTGGGGGACTTCCGCGAGACCGTCCTGCGGATGGCGCTTCTCCTGCGCTCGGGTCTGCTGCGCTCGGGGCTGCCGGTATGAGGAATCGGGTGTCGGTCAGCCGTACCGGCAGCGGCAGCGGTGGCGGTGGCGGTGGCGCACTGGAAGTACGTCTCACGCCTTCGCAGCTCGAACTGCTGCGCCGCTCCACCGAGGCCTTCGGCGCTCTCGTGCCCGACCCGGAGCAGCGGCGGTTCGTCCTCGGCGAGGCGGGCGCGGACCTGGTGGCGCTGTTCGACGTCGAGCACGAGCCGAACCACTCCCTGACCCTGTCCGCGACGGATGCCCAACTGCGCGCCGCTCACGCGCTGTTGACGACTCTCCTCGCCATCGTCCCGTCGGAGCGTGCCTTCATGGAGCGGGTCGGCTTCTTCCGGGAGAACGTGGCGGGCGTGGCCACCGGCCTGCGCCGCGGCGTTGGCGCGGCGGCCGAGCCGGCGGAGTGAGGTCACGTGCGGAGTGAGGTCACTGTTGGGTCCAAGGACCCATGGAAGCCGGCGCGAGCCGCTGTAGCGTGCAGTACCGGTCAGTAGAGAGCGAGATGGGATTCCGATGAGGACGCGCACCGTGGGTACGTCACGCCGGACCGGCACGGTCGCCGCCCTGGCCGCGCTCGTGCTGGGGCTCACCACCGCCTGTGGCGGCGGGGACAGCGGCGGCGACGACGCCGACAAGCCGAAGAAGCCGGACGCCGCCGCCAACGCCACCACGGAGGCGAAGGACCCGAAGGACCCGGGCCAGGTCTCGGAGCCGCCGGCCCTGGAGGAGCAGCCGAAGACGGTCGACCCGAAGGTGAAGGGCGTCGGTGCCGGTGACGGCAAGGAGTTGACCAAGGCCGAGCTGGACACGGCGGTACTGGCCACCGGCGACGTCTCGACGTTCAAGGTCGACCCGATGGACGGGCCGCCCGCGCAGGGCGAGACCGCCGACAAGCCCGAGTGCGCACCGCTCACCGCGATGATCAACGGCAAGCCCGAGCCCGAGCCATCGGCGGCGGTCTACCGTCAGCTCGTCGGCGCGAAGACCGGCAGGCCCGCCATCTCCGAATTCCTCACCACCCACGGGACACAGGGCGCCACCACCCTGCTCAGCCGGCTGAGCGACGCCGTCAAGGCCTGCGAGGGCGGCTTCAAGGGCAGCGGCGCGGGCAGCCCGTCCACGTACTCGGCCGTCAAGCGGATCGACACCCCCAAGGCGGGCGACGACACCCTCGCGTACGAGGTGACGGGCGACTTCGAGGGCGATCCGGTGCCGCTGGTGTTCCATGTCGTACGCGTGGGTGGCACGGTCGCGACCTTCTACACCGCGAACTTCGAGGGCGCCAAGACGCCGGAGATACCGTCGATCCTGCTCGCGACCCAGGCGGCCAAGCTCAAGTAACGGCGAAAAGAAGGCTGAAAGAGGGACGGGACCCTACGCGTCCACGCTCAGCCGCACACCCGGACGCACGCCCCACTTCTCCATCGCGCCCGCCTCGGCCTCCAGCACATGCCGCGCCCGCAGCCGGGGCAACGGCATCCGGCCGGGCTTCAGTGTGTGGACGTGGACGACCCTCAACTCCTTGTCCAGATACGCCACATCGATCGTGAAGCCCATCCGGAACGTGTGCACGCTGCTGCACGGCGTGATCAACAGCGCGCCGTCGAGCCCGGTCCGCCCGAGCAGGCCGCGCCGCCGCGTGTTGTACGAGGCCGCGATCTCCAGCTCCACGGGCTCGTCGCGGCCCTCGACCGTCAGAGTGCCCTTGCCGTTCTGCCATTTCCCCATGGCCGTAGACCATACGACCCCACCGCACAGCTCCCCGCCGCGGAGCCCCGATCTGGGCCCGGGGCCGTCGGATCTGGGCCCCAGGACCTATGACCCACGCCGTCGTCCCCTCTAAGGTCGACCATGTGTACGCCACGCTGATCGTTGTCGCCGTCCTCTGGGGCTCAGCCACCGGGCTGCTCCTGCCACGCGCCGCGTACCGGCTCTCCGTCGAGCCGGAGACCATGTACCGCGACAGCTGCGAGGCCGGGCACCCGATCACCGGGCCCGCCAAGGGCTGGCTCGGGAGGGCCGGTTGTGGGACCTGTGCGGCGGCGGGCGGCGTGGTGACGGCCGCCGGCCGGGCCACCGCGTCCCCGGGGCATGCGGAGGCCGGCGAGGCCGCGCTTCCCAGTACGGACCAGGCCCCGGCGAGTGACACCGACGCGTCGGACGACAGCGACACCGCAGACTCATCCGCCGCCGCCCCTCAGCCCGTCCTGCGCGGCGCGCGCTACGCCCCCTCCATCCAGGTCACCCTCATCACCGCCCTCGTCTGCGCCGCGCTCGCCGCCGCCACCGGGCCCCACCCCGAACTCGCCGTATGGCTGCTGCTCGCCCCCTTCGCCGTACTGCTCGCGCTCATCGACCGCAACGTGCACCGCCTCCCCGACCACCTGACCCTGCCGCTCGCGGTGGCCTCCGCCGTACTGCTCGGGATCGCCGCGCTCCTCCCGGACGCCGGCGGCTCCTGGCCGACCGCGCTCCTGGGCGGACTCGTGCTCGGCGCCTGCTACTTCGTGCTCTTCCTCATCAACCCGAACGGCATGGGCTTCGGCGACGTCAAGCTCGCGCTCTCGCTCGGTGTCGTGCTCGGCTGGTACGGCTGGCTGGTGCTGTTCGTCGGCGCGTTCGCCGGGTTCCTGCTCGGGTCGCTGTACGGGATCGGGCTGATGATCCTGCGCCGGGCGAACCGTAAGTCCGCGATCCCCTTCGGGCCCTTCATGATCGCCGGGGCGCTGCTCGGCGTGCTGCTCGGCGCTCTCGCCGTCTGACGGTCGGTTCCGCCAGGTCCAGGCGCTTCCGGCGATCCGCGTGAAATCCGTTCGCGGCCCGTACGGCGCCCCTGCGACCATCCCCTCATGTCCACCGAGCCGCGCCCCGACCCCCACCCGCACCCCCGCCCCCGCAGCTTCGACGACCTGATCGCCGAGGCCGACGCCGTCTCCGTAGAAGGCTGGGACTTCTCCTGGCTGGACGGGCGTGCGACGGAGGAGCGGCCCCCGTGGGGCTACACCCGTTCCATGGCCGAGCGGATGGGGCGCGCCACCGCCGCCCTTGACATCCAGACCGGGGGCGGCGAAGTCCTCGCCTCCGTACCGAAGCTGCCTCCGCTGACCGTGGCCACCGAGGCCTGGCCGCCGAACGTCGCCCGCGCCACCGCGCTCCTGCACCCGCTCGGTGTGGCCGTCGTGGGCGACCACGACGAACCGCCGCTGCCCTTCGCGGACGAGGCGTTCGATCTGGTCGTCAGCCGCCATCCGGTGAAGGCGTGGTGGACGGAGATCGCCCGCGTCCTGCGGCCCGGCGGCACCTACTTCTCCCAGGAGGTCGGCCCGGCCAGCGTCTTCGAACTGGTCGAGTACTTCCTGGGGCCGCTGCCGCCCGACAGCTACACCGCGCGCGACCCCGAACTGGCCGGGGCGGCGGCTCGGGCGGCGGGGCTCGACGTGGTGGATCTGCGGACGGCGTCGCTGCGCACCGAGTTCCACGACATCGGCGCCGTCGTCTACTTCCTGCGGAAGGTGATCTGGATGGTGCCCGGTTTCACGGTCGACGGGTACCGGGACCAACTCGCGTCCCTGCACCGCCGTATCGAGGCCGAGGGCCCCTTCGTGGCCACCACGACACGCTTCCTGATCGAGGCGGTCAAGCCCTCCTGAACGGCGGCCGTACGGACGTCCACGCCTTACGCGTGTGCGCCCACCGACACCGCCCCGACCGTCAGCCGAGGCGTGCCCTGAAGGATCTCGGCCGTCCGCTCCACCTGCTCCTCAAGTTCCGCGCGCCGCGCGGCCGTCAGTGTGCCTCCCAGCGGTTCCACCGTCATGTCGAGCCACTTCCCGGAGCGGCGCTGGTGCCACACCCCGGCGACGACCCCGTCGATCAGCAGCACGGGGAAGTTCCCGGCCTGCCCGCCCCCGAGCGCCCGCTCGTACGCCGCGCCCGGGAAGAGCCGTTCGCGGGGCTGGGAAGCGATGGTGAAGGCGTCGAAGTAGGGGAGGAGCCGTACACCTGGGGCCGGCCGCTCGGTCGGGAAGTCCGTGTCGCCCGCCACCACCCACGCCGGGCCGCCCTCGTAGCGGACCCTCTCGGTCCGCCCCTCCGTCGCGAGCGCGGCGAACAGCTCCTTGGCCCAATTCACCGGCATGGCGAGCCACTTGGCGAAGTGCTGCGGGGAGGCGGGGCCGTACGCGTACAGATAGCGCTCCACGAGCCCGGCCAGCGCCGCCCGGCCCGGCAGCGGGGTGAATCCCGGCAGCAGCCGGTGCGGGTTGGTGTACGTGACCTTCCGCCCCCGGTTGGGGCCGAAGCAGAGCGCGCCGCGGTGCGCCGCCGTGTGTGTCATCTGCCGCCACCGCGGCCACTTGGTCTGGAACGCGTCCATGACCAGGTCCCCGGCCCATGGCCCCGTGCGCGCCACGATCGCCTCGGTCAGCTCGTCGACGGTGAGATCGTCGTCGGCCAGCGCGTCGGCGATCGCGGCGACGACCTGGTCCGTCTCGGCAGCACTCATCCGTACGTCCGCGGGCATGGCGTCGCGCCCGGCGGGCAGCGCGGAGAGTGCGCCGGTCCACAGCGGCAGGTCGGCGGACGGCAGCAGATGTACGGTGCCGCGCGGCCCGAACGTCTTGACCAGACTGCCGTCCGTCCACAGCGCGGTCCGCACCGACTCGCGCGTGGCGCCGCCGTCCAGCCGCAGCGCAACCGAGAGTTCGGCCGCCGACAGGACCTGTGCGTGGGCGCCGACCATGGCGCGGGTGACGGCGGCTGGGCCGCCGCCCGAGGGCGTGGTGAGCCCCTGCCGGGCCAGCCGCCGGGCGTTGGCCGCGGCCCAGGTCACGCTCGCGGCCTCCGCCCCGGACTCGGCGCCGGCCCCGGACTCGGTGTTCTTCGTCGTCATACGGCCGACCCTAGGAGCCATTCAGGACAGGTCTCGTCCGCATGCGGAATTCAGAGGCTTCCTCCGGCCCTTCCCATACACCTCCCTGTGGCGGAGTACTGCCACAAAGGTAAGTATCGGTATCCGGCGAGGAGTTGGCAGTGACGCGACAGCCCGGCAGCTCGAACCCCTTCACCTGCGGTCTCGACGCGGCGGTCGCCGTCGTCGGCGGCAAGTGGAAGCCGATGATTCTGTGGGCGTTGGACGCCGAAGGCGTACTGCGCTTCGGCGAACTCCGGCGGCACATCGACGGGGTCAGCGAGAAGGTGCTCATCCAGCAACTGCGCGAGCTGGAGTCCGACTCCATCGTGAAGCGTGAGGTCTACCGGGAGGTGCCGCCGCGCGTCGAGTACTCCCTCACCGACCTGGGACAGGCCCTGAACGCGGCGCTGGTTCCGCTCGGCGAATGGGGCCACACCAACATGGACGTCATCATCGCGAACAAGGAGAGGACGGCGGAGAAGACGGCAGAGAAGGCCACCGCGGTCTGAACTCCCGAACCGCCGCACTCCCGAACCGCCGCACTCCCGAACCGACCGCCCCAACTCCCCGAACCGCCGCTACCGTCAAGCCGGCGCCCCTCCCGCCGCCCCCTCCCGAGTACTCCCAACGGGTGGCGACTTCTCGCCATTCAAAAGCCCTGGACAGCGCGCTCAGCCCCGCTGTCCAGGGACTTTTACGTGTCGGACGCAGCAATCCGGCAACTCCGGAGCGTAGCGATGGCCGTGCGTGGCACCCAGCACCACTTACGAAGGGTTATGGTGGAAACCCCCCCTCGGGCCGGTCCGTATCCCCCCCCCACGGACCGGCCCGTTTTTTATGTCCGCACGTCATTCGGTCCCGGACAGGCCCGCGTTCGGCCCCGCGTCCAGCCTCGTGCTCAGCCCCGCCCGGCCCAGATGTTGGTGCCCTCGGTGTCCACGGCGAAGGTGTCGATCTCCTTCAGCTCGTCGGCCGACAGCGCGGCCCCGGACAGCGCCGCGACGTTCTCCTCCAGCTGCTTCACGCTGGACGCGCCGATCAGCGCCGACGTCATCCGCTCGTCGCGCAGCACCCAGTTGATCGCCAGCTGCGCCAGCGACTGACCGCGCCGCCCCGCGATCTCGTTGAGCCCGTTCAGCCTCCGCACGACCTCGTCCGACAGCAGGTCCGGGTCCAGGGACTTGCCCTGCGTGGCCCGCGACCCCTCCGGAATCCCCTTGAGGTACTTGTTCGTGAGCAGGCCCTGCGCCAGCGGTACGAAGGAGATGCAGCCCATGCCGGCCGCCTCCAGCGTGTCGAGCAGACCGTCGTCCTCGATCCAGCGGTTGATCATCGAGTAGGAGGGCTGGTGGATGAGAGCGGGAACGCCCATCTCCTTCAACAGCCGCGCCGCCTCGGCGGTCTGCTCCGCGTTGTACGACGACACACCCACGTACAGCGCCTTGCCCGCCCGCACCGCGGACGCCAGCGCGCCCATCGTCTCCTCAAGGGGCGTGTGCGGGTCGAAGCGGTGCGAGTAGAAGATGTCGACGTAGTCGAGGCCCATCCGCTTCAGGGAGGCGTCCAGCGACGACGTCAGGTACTTACGGGATCCCCACTCCCCGTACGGACCCGGATGCATCAGATATCCGGCCTTGGTGGAAATGATCAGTTCATCCCGGTAAGCCGCGAAGTCCCGCGCGAAGATCTTGCCGAAATTCAGCTCGGCCGACCCGGCCGGGGGGCCGTAGTTGTTCGCCAGGTCGAAGTGTGTGACGCCCAGGTCGAAAGCGCGGCGCAGGATCGCGTACTGCGAGTCGAGGGTCCGGTCGTCACCGAAGTTGTGCCAGAGGCCGAGGGAGAGTGCGGGCAGCTTCAGGCCGCTGCGTCCGCTGCGCCGGTACTCCATGGAGTCGTACCGGTCGTCGGCTGCGAGGAAAGAGGAGGAATCAGTCACGAGTCCTTCCCTATCACGGACTTGTGACAGACCGGGTTGGGCCGTCGTGGCGCCCGCGCAGTAATGTGACGGCTTCGGGTGCCAGGGGTGGTCCCCCTTTTTCGCGGACCGCCCTCCCTGCGGTGACGGGCGGCCCCGCGGTCCGCCCGGCGGGCGGTCCCCATCAGAAATCGAGAGGTGGACTCAGTGAACTTGCGCGACCTGGTGTACGGGCTCTACGCACGCCGGGTGGAAAGGCGCCTCGATCACACCCAGGTGCTGCCCAAGCACATCGGCGTCGTCCTCGACGGGAACCGCCGCTGGGCCAAAGCCTCCGGCGGCACCACCGAACAGGGCCACAAGGCGGGTGCCAGCAAGATCCAGGAGCTGCTCGGCTGGTGCGACGAGACGAACGTCGAGGTGGTCACCCTGTGGCTGCTGTCCACGGACAACTTCGAGCGTCCCGACGAGGAGCTGATCCCGCTTCTCGGCATCATCGAGAACGCCGTGCGCGATCTCGCGGCCGACGGCCGCTGGCGCGTCCACCACGTCGGCACGATGGACCTGCTCCCCTCCCGTACGCAGACCGCCCTCAAGGAGGCCGAGCAGGCCACGGACGGCAACACCGGAATACTGGTGAATGTCGCCGTCGGCTACGGCGGCCGGCAGGAGATCGCCGACGCCGTCCGCTCCATGCTCCTGGACCACGCGAGCAAGGGCACCTCTTTCGAGGAGCTGGCCGAGGTCGTCGACACGGACCTGATCGCCTCGCACCTCTACACCCGTGGCCAGCCCGACCCCGACCTGGTGATCAGGACGAGCGGGGAGACGCGTCTGTCGGGCTTCATGCTCTGGCAGAGCGCCCATTCGGAGTACTACTTCTGCGAAGTCTTCTGGCCGGCTTTCCGCAAGGTCGACTTTCTGCGAGCCCTGCGCGACTACGCGGCGCGTCATCGCCGCTACGGCTCCTGAGCCCGTCCCCGTAAGCCTTCCGATACCCCTCCCCGGAATCCCCCCGACAGCCTCCGGACGCCACGCCTGACGTACGTCCGCGGCCGTCGAGCCGTCCCGTCATCCGAGGTTCGCACGCTGTCCGTCATATGCCGTGGCATGGCGGCGGGCGTTCGAGGGAATACCTCTCCCAGGTCGACGTCCGAGCAGAACCGTCAGAGATGACGGCGGGCGTCGAATCTCAGCGGTCGGCCCAGCCGTCCGCCCGGGAGGCCCTTTGCACCAGGACGATCGTACGGTGACGCGTACGGGCGCCGTGGAGGGCCGGTCCTCGGCCCATGCACTTGGGCCCGAGTCCGGTCCGCCGTCCGCCGCCAGGCCGCGTTGTGGAAGTAGCGCCGTCCGCCCCAAGGGCGGGCCCCGCGGGACTTCCGAAGCGCGGCCCGGGCGGGCGACCACAGCCCGTGACGCCGTCGCATCCCGACCTCGTCCGAGGGGGTACGTCCTTCCGTGGTGACCAGCACAAAGCGCCGCATGCCCGACAGGCGCACCTATGTTCTCGACACCAGCGTCCTGCTGGCCGATCCGAACGCCATGTCCCGCTTCGACGAGCACGAAGTCGTGCTGCCGATCGTGGTGATCACGGAGTTGGAGGCCAAGAGGCACCATCCGGAGCTCGGATACTTCGCCCGGCAGGCCCTGCGCCTGCTCGACGACTTCCGCATCCGGTACGGCCGCCTCGATGCCCCCATCCCCTTGGGCGACCTGGGCGGCACGCTGCGCGTCGAGCTCAACCACTCCGATCCCGGCGTCCTTCCCGCCGGCTTCCGATTGGGGGACAACGACTCGCGGATTCTCGCGGTGGCGCGCAATCTGCAGGCCGAGGGGTACGACGTCACCGTCGTCTCCAAGGATCTGCCGCTGCGCATCAAGGCATCGTCGGTCGGACTTCTCGCCGAGGAGTACCGCGCCGAGCTGGCCATCACCGATTCCGGCTGGACCGGTATGAGCGAGATGGCGCTCTCGGCCGAGCAGGTGGATCTCCTCTTCTCCGAGGAGACGCTGTACGTGCCGGAGCTGGCCGACCTGCCCGTGCACACCGGACTGGTCCTCCAGTCCGACCGCGGCAAGGCGCTCGGCCGCATCACGCCCGAGGGCAATGTGAAGCTCGTCCGCGGCGACCGGGAGGCCTTCGGGATCCACGGCCGCAGCGCCGAGCAGCGCATCGCGCTCGAACTGCTCCAGGACCCGGACATCGGCATCGTCTCGATGGGCGGGCGCGCGGGCACCGGCAAGTCGGCCCTGGCCCTCTGCGCGGGCCTGGAGGCGGTCCTGGAGCGCCGCCAGCACAAGAAGGTGATGGTCTTCCGGCCGCTGTACGCGGTGGGCGGGCAGGAGCTCGGCTATCTGCCGGGCACCGAGGCCGAGAAGATGAGCCCGTGGGCGCAGGCGGTCTTCGACACCCTGTCGGCCGTCGCCGGCCGTGAGGTGATCGAGGAGGTGCTGGGGCGCGGCATGCTCGAAGTGCTGCCCCTCACACACATCCGCGGACGTTCGCTGCACGACGCGTTCGTCATCGTGGACGAGGCCCAGTCGCTGGAGCGGAACGTTCTGCTGACCGTTCTCTCCCGTATCGGGGCCAACTCCCGTGTGGTGCTGACCCACGATGTGGCGCAGCGCGACAACTTGCGTGTGGGCAGGTACGACGGAGTGGTCGCCGTCGTCGAGAAGCTCAAGGGCCATCCGCTCTTCGCGCACGTCACCCTCAACCGCTCCGAGCGCTCGCCGATCGCGGCGCTCGTGACCGAAATGCTGGAGGAAGGTTAGTTCTCCGCCTGAATGCGGCAGTTGGCGCCGCCCGGTAAGGCCGCAAGAGCCTAGCCGGGCGGCGCCGTGCTGCGCCGCCATTTCCGTGAAACTGGTGTGGCAAACGGGGTGTGAGCTATCCCACGCAACGAAGAATTGCCTTGCGGTGCGGGCGTCCGGCAGAGTCTTGCTTCCGTCAGGCCCCGCATACGACACCCATGCATCTTCAGGGATGCGCACCACCACAACTCCACACTTGACGTCGTATGCCGCCCGCGCTTCATCCGGTGCTTCCGCCATGGGAGTTGCCGACGGGCCCGTGTCTCCCGTGACGTGCGGTACGGAGACCAGTGCCAGGGGCACGATTGCATCCGTGAGGTCACGTACACGGACGCTGCTGGAAGGAAACCGTGTGAGCCGGATCTCGGTCCGGGGATTCGCCGTGGCATCAGCTACAGCGGTCACCACCGTCGGCGCAGTCGTGGGAGTCGCTTCGGGCGCTCCTCAGGCCTCGGACGACAATTTCGAGGCGACCGCAGCTGACACGACGCTCCTCGCAGACATCCCCGCGGGTCAGCACGCCCAGGTCCAGACTGTGTCGTTGACGCAGCAGGCGGACGCGCAGGCCAATGCCGCCGACGTGGCAGCGAAGAAGTCAGCCGAGGAATCGGCTCGTATCCAGGCCGCCCAGGACGCCAAGGCGAAGAAGCAGGCGGCCGAGGACAAGGCCGAGGAGGCCCGCGAGGCCAAGAAGGAAGAAGAGGAACGCGCCAGCCGCTCGGCGACGCGTGACTCCTCCGACTTCTCGGTGCAGAGCTCGTACTCCGTCGGCGAAGTCCAGGCGATGGCCCGCCAGATGATCCCCGGCGACCAGTTCCAGTGCTTCAGCAACATCGTGGACCACGAGTCCACCTGGAACTACAAGGCGTCCAACCCCTCGTCGGGCGCCTACGGTCTGGTCCAGGCACTGCCGGGCTCCAAGATGGCATCGGCCGGCGCCGACTGGCAGACCAACCCGGCCACCCAGATCAAGTGGGGCCTGAACTACATGAACGACCGCTACGGCAGCCCCTGCGGTGCGTGGTCGTTCTGGCAGGCCAACAACTGGTACTAGAGCCACCCCGATCTTCCCCCTGGCGGCCGGTTTTCCAGGCCGTCGGCGCTCAACCTTGTGAAGCCCCTCCCCGTCCTACGGGAGGGGCTTTGCGCGTGTACCGTCAGGCAGTACGACACCGGGGCCGGGGAAGAAGGATCAAAGCATGTCGAAACTGCCGGGGTGGCTCGGCCGGGTCGGAGCCGAACTGACCCAGCTGGGCGAGCGGTTGGGGGAACGCCGGGCGGAGGCCACGGCGGACGACGTGCCGGGGAACGGGACCGTACGGGACAGTGTCCCGGCGCCGCCGGACTACGCGCCCAGCGTCGCGGCCAAGCCGGAGCCCGCGGCCGCGATTCCGTGGGGCATGCGGGTCGCCGCCGAGGCCGCCTGGCGGCTGCTCGTACTGGCGGGCATGCTCTGGGTGTTGATGAAGATCATCAGCGCCGTACAGCTCGTGGTGATGGCCTTCGTCGGCGCGATGCTCGTCACCGCGCTCCTTCAGCCCACGGTCGCCAGGCTCAAGAAGTGGGGCCTGCCGCGCGGACTCGCCACCGCGGTGACTGCTTTCGCCGGATTCGTCATCATGGGCCTCATCGGCTGGTTCGTGGTGTGGCAGGTCGTCGAGAACATCGATGTGCTCTCCGACCGGGTGACCGACGGCATCGAGGAGTTGAAGCGCTGGCTGCTCAACAGCCCCTTCCATGTGACCGAGCAGCAGATCAGCGACCTCGCGAAGAGCCTCAGCGACGCCATCGGCACCAACACCGAGGAGATCACCTCCGCCGGCATCCAGGGCGTGACCGTGGTGGTCGAGCTGCTGACGGGGATCCTGCTCGCCGTGTTCTCCACCCTCTTCCTGCTGTACGACGGGAAGCGGATCTGGCAGTGGTCGCTCAAGCTGGCGCCCGCGGCGGCGCGTCCGGGCCTCGCCGGGGCCGGACCGCGCGCCTGGCGCACGCTCACGGCGTATGTGCGCGGCACCCTGATAGTCGCGCTGATCGACGCGGTCTTCATCGGGCTCGGGCTCTATTTCCTCGATGTCCCCCTCGCGGTGCCGCTGGCCGTCTTCATCTTCCTCGGCGCGTTCATCCCGCTCGTCGGCGCGGTGATCTCGGGCGCGCTCGCCGTGGTCGTCTCGCTGGTCACCCAGGACGTGTTCACGGCGCTGATGGTGCTGATCGTCGTCCTCGCCGTCCAGCAGATCGAGGGCCACATCCTGCAGCCCTTCATCCTCGGGCGTGCGGTACGCGTGCATCCGCTGGCCGTCGTGCTCGCCGTCGCGACGGGCGGACTCGTCGCCGGTATCGGCGGAGCGGTCGTCGCGGTGCCGCTGGTCGCCGTCACGAACACCGTCGTCGGCTACCTCCGCGCGTACAGCCAGGAGCAGGCGATGCGCGGCGGCCCCGGGCCGCACGGCGCGACGGCGCTCGACATCGCTCCGACGCCCGCTCCGACGCCCGCCCCGGCGGCCACACCCGCGTCCCCGGCTCCCCCCACCACCGGTCCGGCCGCGCCGGGCTCGGACGTGCCACCGACCGAGCCCCGGAGCGGGCAGGAATGATCTCCGAACCGGAGCTGGAGGGTGAGATCTCGGCGCCGGTGCCGGGGCCGAGAGGCGCGGGGCGCCCGGGAGTCGCGGGAGCGGAGGCGGCTCCGGGACCGGCCGGTGAGGACGGGCCGGAGCACGAGCCGGAGACCATGGATGCCGACGGCCGGCCCCTGATACGGGGGGTACCGCTGCGGCAGCGCCCGTGGGTGTGGGGACTGACCGGTGTGCTGGTGACGTCGGCCGTGTGGGCGGGCGGTCTGTGGGCGTACAACAGGGCGGGACCGGACCTCCAGGGCTACCGGGTCAGCCGCAATCTGTGCCTGGACGCCGATCTGTCGGCGCTGACCGCCGCCATCGGCGGCAAGCGGGATCCGTTCGCGGCGACGGGCGAGGACAAGGCGCTCGACCAGGCCGTCTGCACGGTCAATCTCGTTCCGAAGCGGGCGCCGGGGGCCAAGGGGCACCCGGGGCCGACCGTACGGGCGTACGCCGAGATCACGTACACGCTGCACAAGAAGACCGATCCGGGGCCGCAGTTCGACGCGTCCCTGATCAACCCGGTCGACCAGGGGTCGGGGGAAGAGATCCTGAAGCTCGTCCCCGACGTGGGGGAGCGCGCGTATCTGGTGAGCCAGTCCAGCGGGGAGAACCCGGCGCTGGAGGTCCTCGACGGACAGGCGGTGCTCTCGCTCTCCGTCGGCCAGGTCGTCGACTACGACGACACGGACCCGCTGAGCCCGGACTACGACATCGACCAGCAGGAAGTCCTGCATCTGGGCGGGCTGGAACCGGCCATGGTCGAGGACATGCTGGCGTTGATGGACCAGCTCAAGAAGAAGGACTGACCCAGGCGAGAAGGACTGGGCGGGCGCCAGGACTCAGTCGTCGGCGAGACCGGCCATGACGGCCTCGGCGTCGAGCGTCGTGGCGAGGGCCTGGATCACGGCCGCGATCTTGATGCCCTCCTGGATCGTCTCGCGGTCCACCTCCAGCCTGCTGAGCGCGCGTTCGTGCGCGTCGAGGCAGAGCCCGCAGGCGTTGATCGCGGAGACCGCGAACGACCAGAACTCGAAGTCGGCCTTCGTGACGCCGGGATGACCGACGGCCGTCATCCGCAGACCCGTACGCAGCTCTCCGTACGCGGGGTCGGACAGCAGATGCCGGGTCCGGTGGAACACGTTGTTCACCGCCATGAGGGCGGCGGCCGACTTGGCCGTCGTGTACGCGTCGGGGGAGAGCCGGGCCCTGGCCTCGGGTGCCAGCTCACGCAGCACGCGCGCCGAGCGCGCGGCGATCGCGCAGACCAGCACCGTTCCCCACAGGCGCTGTTGGGAGAGTCCGCCGTGCTCGACGACCGCGTCGAGATTGCGGCGCAGGTCCCGGGCGTAGTCGGGAACGGCGGCCTTCAGCGCGTCGAGTGACATGGGGCTCTCCTACTGATCGAACGGACGTGGCCGTAGCGACATACGAGTACTCCACTTCACACCCAAGGGGATGAAAAGGGCGAATCGATCAGCGTATGGCGCTGTGCCAGATCATGGAGAAGTACAGCTCGATCTCCCGAAACTCCTGACAGGCTCTGTCCCATGATCGACGCTTCGAACGACCTCTATATACGCCTTGTGCTTCTGTTGAGCCTGGCCGGCGTCGTCGCGACGCCGTGGCTCGTCGTCCGCGGGGTGGTGCTGCTGCTCCGCACCGGCAACAGGCGGACCACGCACACCGTCGTCAAGGGTGCTGTCGCCCTGACCTGGGCCTGCGCGATCGGAATGTACACCTGGGGTGTGCTCCACCTCGTGCTGCTGGACGAGAGCAACCAAGCCCGGGCGTGTGAAGAGGCGTTGGGGCCGGAGCGGGCCGAACTCGTCGAGGGATACGAGTATCAATTCATGCCCTTGCGTTTCAAGTGCCGCGTCACCGGCGGGCAGACATTCCAGGCGGTCGTGCCCGGATATGTGAATCCGGCAACCGGGATCTTCGGAGTGTCTGCCGCCGCCTTGATGCTCGCCAACACGGCAAGATCCGAAAGAAAGCCCTAGGAGTCGTGGTCCTCTCGGGGTTCGTCGTCCGAGGTGTCGTGCGCGTCGTCCGGGCCCCGCCGGTCCAGGGGTGCGGGTTGCGCGGGTCGCGCGGGCTGTTCCGGCGGGTTCGGGGAGTTCGGCCCCTTCGGCGGTCTGCCCCTGCGCGGGATCGGCCTCGCGTTGCCCGGGAGCCGCCCCTGCTCCGCCAGGGCCCGGCGGAGCAGGAACTCGATCTGCGCGTTGGCGCTGCGCAGTTCGTCGGACGCCCACCGTGCCAGGGCGTCGTACACCGCCGGGTCCAGGCGCAGGAGAACCTGCTTCCGCTCCGTCACTGGTAGAGCGTGCCCGTGTTCACGACCGGCTGTGCGGCCCGGTCACCGCAGAGCACGACCAGGAGGTTGCTGACCATCGCGGCCTTCCGCTCGGAGTCCAGCTCGACGATGTCCTGTTCCTGGAGCCGGGCGAGGGCGGCCTCGACCATCCCGACGGCGCCGTCCACGATCAGTCGGCGCGCCGCCACGACCGCGCCGGCCTGCTGGCGCTGGAGCATCGCCGAGGCGATCTCCGGAGCGTACGCGAGGTGGGTGAAGCGAGACTCGATGATGTGCACACCGGCCGCCTCGACCCGGGCGTGCAGTTCGACGGCGAGCTTCTCGGTGATCTCCTCGGCGTTGCCGCGCAGCGAGAGGCCGTCCTCCTCGTGGGCGTCGTACGGATACTCGATCGCGATGTGCCGGACGGCGGCCTCGGTCTGGGTGGAGACGAACTCCAGGAAGTCGTCCACCTCGAAGAGCGCCTGCGCGGTGTCCTCGACCCGCCAGACGACGACCGCCGCCAGCTCGATCGGGTTGCCGTAGGCGTCGTTGACCTTGAGGACGGCGGTCTCGTGGTTCCGTACGCGGGTCGAGATCTTCGCGCGTGAGGTGAGCGGGTTCACCCAGCGCAGGCCGTCGATGCGGATGGTGCCGCGGTAGCGCCCGAACAGCTGGACGACGCGGGCCTCGCCCGGCGCCACCATGTTCAGCCCGCACATCGCGAAGAACGCGCCGATCGCGAGCAGGACGCCGATCACGATCAGCACGGCCTTCGCGCCGGTCGAGGAGAGGGCCGCGCCGGTCACGACGAGGGCGACCCCACCGATCAGGCCGATCAGCCCGAGCAGCAGCGCCAGGCCGCCGCCGATACTGCTCGCCTGGAATTCCCGGACCCGTGGGGCGGGCATCTCCGGCAGGTCGTCCACCACTGGAGTGCTGGTCTTGGGCATGGCTGGTCCCCGTTCCTCGTGCTGTCGCGCCTGTCGGCACAGCTAGCATTGTGATTACACATTAACGCGCTTCGCAACCCTCTGCGCCTTTCGTGAGTCGGTTCCTCTGAGACAGGTGCTGATTGTCACGTCGGATACGACCGGATCGAGGTCCTTTGTCACAGGGGACGGTGTTAGCTTTCTGAGCTGATTCCGGCAACTGAGACAAGTGGACGAGGCCCGGCGAGGCGAGACCCGAGAACCCGAGAGCGGAGCGACTGAGCGATGGGCCGAGCGGAAGCGCGACAGGCCCGGCAGCGTGGAGCGCGCCGGGCGAAGAAGACCGGCGGCATACGTGGCTTCTTCACGCTGAAGAAGCTGCTCGGTACGTTCCTCGGGCTGTGCCTGCTCGGCATGGGCGCGTTCGTCGTGATGTATTTCCTGGTCCCGGTGCCGACGGCCAACGCGCAGGCCGAGATGCAGAGCAACGTCTACAAGTACAGCGACGGCACGGTCCTGGCGCGGACCGGCGAGATCAACCGCGAGATAGTCGGCCTGGAGAAGGTCCCGAAGGACGTCCAGCGGGCCTTCGTGGCCGCCGAGAACAAGTCCTTCTACAAGGACTCCGGCGTGGACATCAAGGGCACGACCCGCGGTCTGATGAACACCGTCTCGGGCAAGGGCAAGCAGGGTGGTTCGACCATCACCCAGCAGTACGTGAAGAACTACTACCTCGACCAGGACCAGACGGTCACCCGCAAGCTCAAGGAGCTGGTGATCTCGCTGAAGGTCGACCGGCAGATGACCAAGAGCGAGATCCTCGCCGGTTACATGAACACCAGCTACTACGGGCGGGGCGCGTACGGCATCCAGGCGGCGGCCCAGGCGTACTACGGCGTGGACGCGGCCAAGCTGAACGTCGCGCAGGGCGCGTATCTGTCCGCGCTGCTCCAGGCCCCCAACCAGTACGACTGGGCCCAGGCCACGGACACCGGCAAGAAGCTCGTCACGGAACGCTGGAACTACGTTCTCGACAACATGGTCGAGGAGAACTGGCTGGACGGCGCCGAGCGCGAGGGGCTGAAGTTCCCCGTACCGCAGAAGCCCAAGCCCGCCCCCGGCGCGGAGGGGCAGGCCGGCTATCTCGTCGAGGCGGCGAACAGTGAGCTGGAGCGGCAGGGTGTCAGCAAGGAGGAAATCGACGCCGGCGGCTGGACGGTCACGCTGAGCGTCGACAAGAAGCGGCAGAAGGAACTCGTCGGCGCGGTCGAGAAGCAGCTGGAGTCCAAGCTCGACCGCAAGAAGAACAAGGTCGACGCGACCGTGCAGGCGGGCGCCACGTCCGTGGACCCGAAGACCGGCGCGGTGGTCGCGCTCTACGGCGGGGTCGGTGCCACCGAGCACTGGATCAACAACGCCACGCGCACCGACTACCAGCCCGCGTCGACCTTCAAGCCGATCGTGCTCGTCTCGGCGCTGGAGAACGAGTCGAAGACGCAGGACGGCGACAAGATCGGGCTCAAGACGATCTACGACGGCACCAGCAAGCGCAAGGTCGTCGGCAGCGACACCCCCTTCTCGCCGCAGAACGAGGACGACGTCGACTACGGCGACATCACCGTCCAGGAGGCGGCCAACGACTCCGTCAACTCGGTCTTCGCGCAGATGGTCGTCGATGTCGGCCCGGACAAGGTCAAGAAGACCGCGCTCGATCTGGGCATGCGGGACAAGGACTTCCCCGAGCGGCCCGCGATCACGCTGGGCACGATGCAGGCCTCCACCTGGGACATGGCGGGCGTGTACGCGACGCTCGACAACCACGGTGAGAAGGTCACGCCGTCGATCCTGAAGTCCGCCGAGCACAAGGACCGTACGGTCGAACTGCCCGAGCGGATCGGCGACCAGGCGATCAGCCGCGAGTCCGCCGACACCGTCACCTCGGCCCTCACCGGTGTCGTCAAGAACGGTTCGGCGCACGAGGCGAACACCGACGCGTACGAGGCGGCGGCCAAGACCGGCACCTCGGAGAACAACAAGTCCGCCTGGTTCGCCGGTTACACGCCCGAACTCGCCACCGTCGTCGCCCTGTTCGGCGAGTCCACGGCCGAGGGCGGCGGCCAGGTCACCCTCACCGGCACGGCCAACTCCGGCCGCGCCAACGGTGGCGGCTTCCCCGCCAGGATCTGGGCCGACTACACCCTGGGCGCGCTGGGCGGCGGCTCCGACGCCTCGTTCGACCTCGAAGTCGCCGAGGACACCTACCGTCCGCCCAAGCCCTCGACGCCGCCGCCCTCCACGGAGCCGCCGGAGACCCAGGATCCGACGACGCCGCCGCCCGACGAGCCGGACCCGAGCGAATCGGAGACCGACCCGCCGGAGACCGATCCTCCGGCGACGACCGAGCCGCCCGCTCCGCCCCCGGAGCCGGGTGACGACTCCGGAGGCGGCGGTGGCGACACCGGCGGCGGCACGGACGGAGGCGCCGACACCGGCGGTACGGGCTCCGCGGGCGGCGCCGACGGTGGCGGCGGTGGCCAGCGGCCACCCGGCTTCACCGACTGAGCGACGCACGGCGCAGCGAAACGGCCGCCCGGGAGACCGGGCGGCCGTTGTCATTCCGTTCTCGTTCCGTTGTCGTTCTCGTTCGCGCTACGCGGTCAACCGCCGTTGACCTTCGCGGCGATCCGGTCGCCGACGTTCTTGTCGATGTTGCGCCAGTACTGGAGCGCCCGGTCGAGGACCGGCCGGCTCACGCCCTGGAGTAGATGACCGGAGACGTTCGACACCAGCCGGTCGCGCTGCGCGTCGTCGAGCACGTTGCGGACCTGGGTGCCCGCCTGGCCCCAGTCGTCGTCCTCGCGCCGCTTCGTGTACGCCTCGCGGACCATCTCGCCCGCCGCCGCCCAGCCCGCCGGGTCGCCGTAGCGCTCGGTGTCGGCGGCGGGGCCGCCGTAGGAGTTCGGGGCGTACGGCATCGCCGCGTTCGACGCGACGTACCGCATCGGGCCGTCCTTGGCGTACGAGTTGACCGGCGAGTGCGGCCGGTTGGGCGGCAGCTGGGCGTAGTTCGGGCCGATCCGGTACCGGTGCGTGTCCGGGTACGAGAACAGCCGGCCGAGCAGCATCTTGTCCGGCGAGGGGCCGATGCCCGGAACCATGTTCGACGGCTCGAAGGCGGCCTGCTCGATATGGATGAAGAAATTGTCCGGGTTCCTGTTCAGCGTCATCCGGCCGACGTCGATCAGCGGGTAGTCGCCGTGCGGCCACACCTTCGTCAGGTCGAACGGGTTGAAACGGTAGTCGGCCGCCTCGTCGAACGGCATGATCTGGACCTTCAGGCTCCAGGTCGGCGCGTTCCCCGACTCGATCGACTCGTACAGGTCCCGGCGGTGGTGGTCCGCGTCGGTGCCCGCCATCTCGTCGGCGTCCGCCTGGCTGAGGTAGTCGATGCCCTGGTCCGTCTTGAAGTGGTACTTCACCCAGAACCGCTCACCGGCGCCGTTCACCCACATGTAGGTGTGCGAGCCGTAGCCGTTCATATGGCGGAAGGACTTCGGGATGCCCCGGTCGCCCATCAGCCAGGTCACCTGGTGCGCGGACTCGGGCGACAGGGTCCAGAAGTCCCACTGCATGTCGTTGCTGCGCAGCCCGGTGGCCGGGTGGCGCTTCTGCGAGCGGATGAAGTCCTGGAACTTGATCGTGTCGCGTACGAAGAAGACGGGCGTGTTGTTGCCCACCAGGTCGTAATTGCCCTGCTCCGTATAGAACTTCAGGGCGAAACCGCGCGGGTCGCGCCAGGTGTCGGGGGAGCCGAACTCACCGGCGACCGTCGAGAAGCGGGCCAGCATCTCGGTGCGCTTGCCCGGCTGGAAGAGGTCGGCCTTGGTGAACTGACTGACGTCGTTGGTCACTTCGAAGACGCCGTACGCGCCCGAGCCCTTGGCGTGGACCACCCTCTCGGGGACCCGTTCGCGGTTGAACTGGGCCATCTTCTCGATGAGGTAGTGGTCCTGGAGCAGGATCGGACCGTCGGGCCCGACGGAGAGCGAGTTCTCGTCGCTCTCCACCGGGATACCGGCGTTGTTGGTCGTGTACGGGGCCTTGGGCGTCGACTCGGTCACGAGCGGCCTCCCGTCGATAGGGGGTTCCCGCGACCGGAATCACGCGCCACGGGACAACAGCGGTCGTATCGACCGCCTGCCCCAGTGAAACCCGCCGACACACCGTCGGCAACATTTGTACGGCGACCGGGACCGAGGCCGGGACCGAGGCCGGGAGCGAGCCCGGGGCCGGGCCCCGGACGCGCCCTCGACGCGCCCCGGACCCGGCCTACGGGCGGGTCGAGATCTCGAACCAGACGACCTTGCCGGTGGACAGCCGCGTCGCGCCCCACCGCCGGGCCAGCCGGTTGACCAGGAACAGTCCCCGGCCGCCCTCGTCCGTGTCGCGCGCCCGGCGCTGGCGGGGCAGCTGCGGCGAGTCGTCGCCGACCTCGCAGCGCAGGACGTCGGTCCGCAGCAGCCGCAGCGTGACGGGCCGCTCCGCGTACCGGACGGCGTTGGTCACGACCTCGCTGATCAGCAGCTCGACGGAGTCGCTCAGCTCCTCCAGGCCCCAGCGTGAGAGCGCGCGTCTGGCGAGCCGTCTGGCCCGTCCCGGCGCCGCGTCCTCCGGCTCCAGGAACCAGTAGGCGACATCGCTCGGCGCGATCCCGTCGAAGCGCGCGGCCAGCAGCGCGATGTCGTCGTCACGGTCGCCGGGGCCGAGCACGTCCAGCACGTCGTCGCAGAGCGCCTCCAAAGGAGGCGAGTGGTCGGGGCCGGTGAGCTGCGCCGTCGCGGCGAGGCGCTCCCGCAGCTGCTCGATGCCCGTCCACACGTCACGCAGCCGGGACTCCACGAGGCCGTCCGTGTAGAGGAGCAGCGTGGCACCGGCCGGCGCGTCCAGCTCGACGGCCTCGAAGTCGACCCCGCCGACGCCGATCGGGGCACCGGGCGGCACCCGCAGCACCTCGGCCCGGCCGCCCAGATGCAGCAGTATGGGCGGCGGATGGCCGGCGTTGGCGATGGTGATGCGGTGCGAGACCGGGTCGTACACCGCGTACAGGCAGGTGGCCATCCGGTCGGTACCCAGCCGCTGCGCCTGCTCGTCGAGGTGGTGCAGGACCTCCTGCGGCGGCAGATCGAGACCGGCCAGCGTCTGCGCCGTCGTCCGCAGCTGGCCCATGATCGCCGCCGATGTCATGGAGTGACCCATGACGTCACCGACGACCAGGGCGACGCGGCTGCCGGGCAGCGGGATCGCGTCGTACCAGTCACCGCCGACCCGGGCGGTCTCGGCGGCGGGCAGATAGCGGGAGGCGAGCCGGACGCCCGTGGGCTGCGGCAGCCCCTCCGGGAGCATCGTGCGCTGGAGCTCGTCCGCGATGTACGCCTCGCGGCCGTACAGCACCGCCTTGTCGATGCCGAGCGCGGTGTGCGTCGCGAGCTGCGCGGCCACCAGCAGGTCGTTGGGCTCGAACGCGGGGCGGTCGGGCCTCCTCAGGAAGACGGCGGCGCCGATGACGCGCCGCCTGCCGCGCAGCGGGGCCAGGATCGCGCGCCGGCCGCCGGGAACGGCCATCTCGCCGCCGAGCAGCTCGGGCAGCGCCGCGCGGGCGGCGGCGGAGTCGCCGAAGACCGGCCGGACGCCGCGCAGGACCTCGGAGAGCGCGCCGCCGGACGCCACCTCGCACAACTGCGCGGCGGGCATCACGTCGGTCTGCGGGTCCAGGACCGGCACCCGGCCGGCCTCGGACTCCGGCAGCTGGATACCCGTACCGGCCGTGCCCGCGCTCTCGCCGTCCTCGTCGGTGAGCCGCAGCCGGTCCGTACGGCGCAACCTCAGTACGAAGGGTGAGACCGGCCGCTCGTCGCCGACGGGCAGCGGGTCGCGGAGGTAGACGAGTATCGCGTCGGAGAAGGTCGGGACGGTAGCCCTGCACAGACCGAGCACGATCTCGTCCAGGTCGATGCCCCGTGCGATACGACGGGTGGCGGCCCCTACGAAGCGCAGCCGGTCGCCCTCGCGCCGCGCGGCGCCCACCGGGTCCTGCGGGGGCGTGGCCGACCCCACCGTGGCCTGCGCGGACGCGGGCGCGGGGACCGAGGGCACCGACGGCTGCGGTACGGCGGCAGCCGCCGCCTCCTGCCGTGGCCGGGTGCGTTCCTGGGACCGGGCAGCCACGGGCTGCCGGCCTTCATGGGAGGTGGGATGCTCCGTCACGCGTGGGATTCCGTCCGTCCGGGCCGGTGGTGCGAGACAACCGATTCGACTGGCGATGCCACCCTCGTCCAGGGTGTCCCGGGTCTGTGGCCGCAGGGGCCTTCGCAGCCGGACATCGGGACCTTGCGCCGGAAACGCCCTTCAAGGGCCCCGAGAGCGCGGATGCCACGGCGGCAGGCGTCCTGCACGGCTCCACCCCCTCGTCGATGTCCAGCGGCTGATGTACGGCTGTCCTGCGGCTGTCTGCGGCTCGTTCGTCGTGCGAATCGTTCTCGCGTGCGTCGTACGTCGTGCGGCTCGATGGTCCCTTGCTGGTCCAGCGATATGACTCTAGGTCAGCTCCGTTGCCCCGCCCGCGCGTTGGTCGGGCGCGGCCTTGCGGAGGACGATCCTACGTTTGAACCCCAGGGGCGCATCAAGGGTCTCACGACGTCGGCGAACCCGCCCCGGCGATCACCAGGTACGTCGGACCACCTGCACTCTCTGCCTCATCTGGTCCGGACCTTTGCCGGTTCGGGTGCCCGGTCCCAGCCCGCCGGCAGCTCGGGCACCGACCACCGCGGATCGGGCCGCCAGTTCTCCCAGCCGTCGGAGAACGGCGCGCCCCACGCCCTGATCATCTCGACCGCCGCCTTCCCGGCCTCCCGGACGCGCAGCGCCTGACCGGCGTCCAGCAGCCCGACCCGCTGGGCCTCGGCGAACTCGTCCTCGTCCCGCCAGAGCCAGCTGCGGTCCGGGTACACCGAGATGTCGAGGAAGTGGTCCTCGGAGTCGATGCCGCCCGCCCAGCGCAGCCGCGGCTCCTCCAAGTTGACGTACCAGCTGCGGAACTCCCAGCCCTGCTCCCAGAACAGCCAGACCGACCACGGCTCGTCGGGCCTGGCCAGCTTCAGCACGCCGGTGCCCTCCCAGTGGGCACGGGCGGTGGTGCGCGGCGCGGTGTACCGGGTGGCGAGCGGTTCGTGGTGCACGGGCGAGCCGTCGGCGAGCACCGGCTTGACGCACTCGGTACCCGGCGCCATCCATACGGCGAGCAGCTCGTCGGTGTCCTGGACGACGGTCACCGGGCGGCAGATGTGGACATGCGGCGAGCCGTTGTCCCGGTAGCGCCAGAGAATCCGCTCGCCCCGGTCCCAGTGTCGAATGCCGTCCGCACCTGTCATGCGCAGATCTTAGAGCCGGGGCCCCGCGGGCGCTGTGAGGTGCGCCCGGACGGCTCGATCTTGTCGGTCCCGATCACGGACGCGTCATCCGTAGGACGTCCAGCGCCTCGTCCAACTGCTCCACCGTCAGATCGCCGCGCTCCACGTAGCCGGACTCCAGCACCACCTCGCGGATCGTCCGCCGCTCGGCCAGCGACTTCTTGGCGACCTTCGCCGCCTCCTCGTAACCGATGTACTTGTTCAGCGGGGTGACGACGGAGGGGGACGACTCCGCGTACAGCCGGGCCCGTTCCACGTTCGCCGTGATGCCATCGACGGTGCGGTCCGCCAGCAGCCGGGACACGTTGGCGAGCAGCCGTACGGACTCCAGGAGGTTCCTGGCGATCACCGGCAGCATCACGTTCAGCTCGAAGTTCCCCGCGGCGCCGGCCGTGGCGACGGTCGCGTCGTTGCCCGTCACCTGGGCGGCGACCATGAGGACGGCCTCCGGGATCACCGGGTTGACCTTGCCCGGCATGATCGACGAGCCGGGCTGGAGATCGGGCAGATTGATCTCGGCCAGCCCGGTGCGCGGTCCCGACGCCATCCAGCGCAGGTCGTTGCAGATCTTCGTGAGCGAGACGGCGACGGTACGGAGCTGGCCCGAGGTCTCCACGAGCCCGTCGCGCGCGCCCTGCGCCTCGAAGTGGTTCCTGGCCTCGGTCAGCGGCAGCCCCGTCGTGCGGGCCACCTCCGCGATGACGGCGGCCGAGAAGCCGGGCGGGGTGTTGATGCCGGTGCCCACCGCCGTACCGCCCAGGGGCAGCTCGGCCAGTCGGGGGAGGGCCGACTCCAGCCGCTCGATCCCGTACCGGACGGCCGCGGCGTAACCGCCGAACTCCTGGCCCAGCGTGACGGGCGTGGCGTCCATCAGATGCGTACGGCCCGACTTCACGACCTCCGCGAACTCCTCGGCCTTGCGTTCCAGCGAGGCGGCGAGATGGTCGAGCGCCGGGATCAGATCGGCGGTGACGGCGGCCGTCGCGGCGATGTGGATGCTGGACGGGAACACGTCGTTGGAGCTCTGCGAGGCGTTGACGTGGTCGTTCGGGTGCACGTCGCCGCCCAGGCGCTCGGTGGCGAGGGTGGCGATGACCTCGTTGGCGTTCATGTTGGACGAGGTGCCCGAGCCGGTCTGGAAGACGTCCACCGGGAAGTGCGCGTCCCAGCGCCCCTCGGCGACCTCGGCCGCCGCGCTCCGTACCGCCTCGGCGATGTCCCGGTCCACCACGCCGAGTTCGGCGTTGACGGTCGCGGCGGCGGCCTTGATACGGGCCAGGGCCTCGATATGGGCGCGTTCGATGGGCCGGCCCGAGATGGGGAAGTTCTGTACGGCCCGTTGGGTCTGGGCGCGCCATTTGGCGTCGAGGGGGACCTGGATCTCGCCCATGGAGTCGTGCTCGGTGCGGTAACCCGCGCCAGTGGTCGCGCCGGTGGTCGGGGTGTTCCCGGGTGTGCTCGCGTCGCTCGTCATCGTGGTCGTACCTCCTGCAGAAGTTGAGCAATTGTCTTGTTCGGAGTGTTCCCAAGTCCCTTACCCGCCAGTAAAAACCCTTGGTAACACTGAGATCGGGGAGGCCATGCAACGTACGAGACCCACGCTCCGAAGTACCGTCGCCACGCTCGCCGCATTCGCGACCGTTGTCGGCGGACTCGTCGCACTTACCCCCACGGCCCAGGCGTCAGCCCCCACCGGCGCGCCCGCCTCCGTCCGCGCGTCCACCCCGCTGCCGCCCGCCCTGGAGGAGATCCGCGCGGCCGAGGCCACCCGCCTCTACGGCGCCCCCGCCGAGCGCCCCCTGGACCAGCGCAAGACCGGGCTGATCTCGCTCGGCGACAGCGAGATCTCCGGTGAGGGCGTCGGCACGTACGAGCCGGGCACGAACGGGCCCGACAACTGGTGCCACCGTTCACCCGACTCGGCGATCCACCGCACCGGGATCGCGGCCGACGTCACGTACAACGTCTCCTGCTCGGGCGCCTCGACCGTCAACGTCCGGGTCGGCGGCACCCCGCAGTTCGCCGACGAACTCGTCCAGAGCGACAGCCTCGCCATCAAGGCCCGCAACACCAGGATCAAGATGGTGCTGCTGGTGGCGGGCGCGAACGACGATCTCCAGTTCGGTCCGGTGATCACCGACTGCGTGCTCCGCTGGTTCACCCTTCAGGGGCCGTGCGTCAACAAGTACCGGTCCGGCTGGCAGGCGCGGGTCGACGGACTCGTACCCAAGATCGAGTCGACCGTGGCCGACCTGCGGGGCGTCATGCGCGGCGCGGGTTACGCCGACGGCGACTACAAGCTGGTGGTGATGGGCTACCCGGGTCCGCTCACCCCCGACTACGCCGACAACCCGAACTTCCCGGGCAAGATCCCCGGCGGCTGCACCGGCTACGACGAGGACGCCGACTGGGCCCGTAACGGCGCCGTCCCCGCCTTCCAGAGCGGTGTGCGGAAGGCCGCCACGAACTCCGGCGCGGTGTATCTCGACAACTCGCGCCTCTTCCACGGCCATGAGGTGTGTACGGACGACGACTGGGCGCGGGGGCTCTTCATCGACCTCGGGACCTTCCCGCCGAGCGAGAACTCGCTCCGGCAGTCCTTCCATCCGAACGCCGCCGGGCATGTCGCCTTTGCGTCGTGCCTGACCCAGCTGTACGACTCGGGGCTGAGCGAGGCGAGTTGCGCCGACCCCGCGAGTACGGGGCGGCCCGTTCTCCAGCCGGGCAGCTGGGACGACGCTTTTCAGCCACTGAAGAACGAGGGGACGGGCACGTGCGTCGACGTGACCGCGTCGAAGACCCGCAACGGCTCCAAGGTCACCGGCTACGGCTGCAACGACGGCCGTAACCAGGGCTGGTGGTACGACACGAGCGCGGGCGCCGGAGCCCGGTCGCTGCACAGCGAGCTGAGCCACGACCGCTGCCTGGACGTGCCGTCCGGCACGTACCGCGCGGGCACCGCGGTCACCCTGTGGGACTGCCACGGCGGCGCGAACCAGAAGTTCGTACGTGAGGCGGGCACCATCCGTCCGGCGTCGGCGGGCACGCTCTGCCTGACGCTGGCGTCGGCGCAGGACCCGCTGCGGCTGCAGAACTGCGACGGGTCGGCGAACCAGCGGTTCGTCTGATCCACAGACCCACAGGAGGCCGTCACGCGGGTGCTCCGGCCCGCGTGGCGGCCTCCGCCGGTCCTCCGTCGCTTACGCGAGGCCGGGACCCCGCACCGGAATGCTGGTGAACGTCGGCGCCGGCGCGGGCTCGGTGAAGAAGTCGTTGCCCTTGTCGTCCACGACGATGAACGCGGGGAAGTCCTCGACCTCGATCTTCCAGACCGCCTCCATGCCCAGCTCCTCGTACTCCAGGACCTCGACCTTCCTGATGCAGTCCTGCGCGAGCCGCGCCGCCGGGCCGCCGATCGAGCCGAGGTAGAAGCCGCCGTGCGAGCCGCAGGCGTCGGTCACCTGCTTCGAGCGGTTGCCCTTGGCGAGCATGACCTTCGAGCCGCCCGCCGCCTGGAACTGCTCCACGTAGCTGTCCATCCGCCCCGCCGTCGTCGGACCGAACGACCCGGAGGCGTAGCCCTCGGGCGTCTTGGCGGGCCCGGCGTAGTACACCGGGTGGTCCTTCAGGTACTGCGGCATCTCCTCGCCCGCGTCCAGCCGCTCCTTGATCTTGGCGTGCGCGATGTCGCGCGCCACGACGAGCGTGCCGGTCAGCGAGAGCCGGGTCTTGACGGGGTGCCTGGTCAGCTCGGCCAGGATGTCGTCCATGGGACGGCCGAGGTCGATCTGTACGGCGTCGCTCTCGCCGCTCCGGTCCAGATGCTCGTCCGTGGTGTCGGGCAGGAAGCGCGCCGGGTCGGTCTCCAGCTGCTCCAGGAAGACACCCTCGGCGGTGATCTTCGCGACCGCCTGGCGGTCCGCCGAGCAGGACACGGCGATGGCGACCGGCAGCGAGGCGCCGTGCCGGGGGAGCCGTACGACACGCACGTCGTGGCAGAAGTACTTGCCGCCGAACTGCGCGCCGATGCCGATCTTCTGCGTCAGCTCGAAGACCTTCTCCTCCAGCTCCTTGTCACGGAAACCGTGACCGGCGGGGGAGCCCTCGGCGGGCAGCTCGTCGAGGTAGTGCGCGGAGGCGTACTTCGCGGTTTTGAGCGCGAACTCGGCGGACGTGCCGCCGACGACGATCGCCAGGTGGTACGGGGGACAGGCGGCCGTACCGAGTGAACGGATCTTCTCCTCCAGGAACTTCATCATGGAGGTCTCGTTCAGGACGGCCTTCGTCTCCTGGTAGAGGAACGACTTGTTGGCCGAGCCGCCGCCCTTGGCCATGAAGAGGAACTTGTACGCGCCGCCGTCCGTCGCGTACAGCTCGATCTGCGCGGGCAGGTTCGAGCCGGTGTTCTTCTCCTCCCACATGGTCAGCGGGGCCATCTGCGAGTAGCGCAGGTTGAGCTTGGTGTACGCGTCGTAGATGCCGTGCGACAGGGCCGCCTCGTCGCCGCCCTCCGTAAGGACGTGCTGTCCGCGCTTGCCCATCACGATCGCCGTGCCGGTGTCCTGGCACATGGGGAGCACGCCGGCGGCGGCGATGTTGGCGTTCTTGAGGAGGTCGAGTGCCACGAACTTGTCGTTCGACGACGCGTCCGGGTCGTCGATGATCCTGCGCAGCTGGGCGAGGTGGGCCGGGCGCAGATAGTGCGAGATGTCGTGCATCGCCTCGGCGGCCAGCGTGCGCAGCGCCTCGGGGGCGACCTTGAGGAAGGTACGGCCGTCGGCCTCGAAGGTGGAGACGCCGTCGGCGGTCACCAGGCGGTACGGCGTGGTGTCCTCTCCCAGAGGGAGCAGATCGGAGTACGCAAACTCTGGCATTTCGGCCATTCCTCACTCGACAGACGGCGGCTGACCTTCGTCGGGCAGCGCACCTCTCAGCGTAAGACGTGGCGCGGGGGTGGTTCGGGTGAGGTGAGACTCAGTAGGAGGCGGACAGGAAGCGGACGGGTGGCGGGCAGGAGGCAGGCAGCGGTTCGGGAGGCGGGGATTCAGGAGGCGGCGATTCGGGAGGCGGGAATTCCGGCGTCGTGCTCCGCGAAGCCCCGCCGAGTCCCCCTAGTCGCGATCTATCGCGTTTCGCTACTCTGGTGCGGTGGACCTCGAAAAGCACTCCCAGAAGCCGGTCGCGCCGGCGGAGCCCGCCGCCGGTATCCGGGCCTCCGACGCCGACCGGGACCGGATCGCCGACATCCTCAGGGAAGCCCTGGCGCTCGGTCGCCTGGATGCCGAGGAGCACTCCGAGCGGATCGACGCCGTCTACCGCGCCAAGACCATGGGTGAACTGGAGCCGCTGGTCAAGGACTTGCCGGCGACGACCCCCGGCGGACAGCCGGCCGGGTCGCCGTACGCGTACGGCCCGGACGGCGAGACCGAGCCCGCCGAGACGATGATCGCGATCTTCAGCAGCTCGACCCGCAAGGGCCGTTGGCGGGTGGACCGCCGTACGAACGCCTTCGCACTCTTCGGCAACATCGAGATCGATCTGACCGAGGCGATCTTCGGCCAGCGGACGACCGTGATCAACGCGACCGCCATCTTCGGCTCCATCGAGGTACGGGTCCCGGAGAACATCTCCCTGCGCGGCGGCGGCACCGGCATCTTCGGCAACTTCGAGGTCACCACGTTGGAGGGCACACAGCCGGATGCCCCGGTCGTGATCGTCAACGGCTACTCGGTCTTCGCCAGCATCGAGGCCAAGCCGAAGCGCGGCAAGTTCATCGCGGACCTCAGCAGGCGGCTGCGCAAGCACCTGGGCCACTGAATCCCGCTCTCCGGGCGGCCGATCAGTTCCGTTTCGGGTTCCGATTGGGGCACGGGCGGAGCGAGTTGGGCGTGAGTTCGAGGTGAGGCCGGGGTGGCCCGGGGCCCGTGCGCGGCCGGGTGTCCGTCATCCCGTACGGCTTCCGTACGCGGTTCCGCAGGTCGCATCTCAGTGCCACTCAGTGCTTAGGCGTGCGCACAGCGGGTAGGGACTGCTGCATCGTCTCTCGCTCGCGAAGCCGTCGTCAGGAGTGGACCGTGCTGCCATTGCCGCATCAGCCCCTGCAGGTCGCCGCCGTACCAACCCAGCGGAGTCCCGCTCGGGAGGATCAGGCCGGACCCTGGCATTCAGAGGCGGTGTGCCGCCGCGACGAAGCCGGGTTGTTCTTCGCCCCGTCCAAGGAGCCGACGGCCGCGAGGCTGGCCCGCGAGGAGGCCGCCAAGCGGGTCTGCGCCCGCTGTCCGGTGCTGGTCGACTGCCGGGAACACGCGCTGCTCCAGCCCGAGCCGTACGGGGTGTGGGGCGGCCTGACCGCCGCCGAGCGCCGTGTGGTCCTCGCGCGCCGCAGACGGCGTGAGGTGGAGCTGCGCAACGCGGCGTCGGCCACGGGCCGGATCGCCGCGGCCGGCTGACCGCCCGTCCCACTCGACCGGTTGTGACCGGGGCGCCCCTGCCGCACATGAGGGGCGCCCCGGTTTCACGCGTCGCTGCTCCGCGCGGTCGTCACTGATCCGCGCACGCGTCGCTACTTCGCGCGGTCGAAGTCGATCGTGCTGTACGCGCGCAGCTTCGACAGCCGGTGCGTCGAGTCGATCTGCCGGATCGTGCCGGACTTGGAGCGCGTCACCATGGACTGGGTGGTCGCGGTCTCCGAGCGGTACCGCACCCCGCGCAGCAACTCGCCGTCCGTGATGCCCGTCGCGACGAAGAACACGTTGTCGCCGCTGACCAGGTCGTTCGTCGACAGCACCCGGTCCAGGTCGTGCCCGGCGTCGAGCGCCCGCTGCCGTTCGGCGGCGTCCTTCGGCCAGAGCTTGCCCTGGATGATGCCGCCGAGGCACTTGATCGCGCACGCCGAGATGATGCCCTCGGGGGTGCCGCCGATGCCCATCAGCAGGTCGACGCCCGTGCCCTCGCGTACGGCCATGATCGAGCCGGCCACGTCGCCGTCCGAGATGAACTTGATCCGCGCGCCCGTCTCGCGGATCTCCTTGACGATGTCGTCGTGGCGGGGGCGGTCGAGGATGACCACTGTGACGTCCTCGGGGGACGAGCGCTTGGCCTTGGCGACGCGGCGGATGTTGACCGAGACGGGGGCGTTGATGTCGACGAAGTCGGCGGCCTCGGGCCCGGTCACCAGCTTGTCCATGTAGAAGACCGCCGACGGGTCGAACATGGTCCCGCGGTCGGCCGCCGCGAGCACGGCGATGGCGTTGGGCATGCCCTTGGCGTTCAGCGTGGTGCCGTCGATCGGGTCCACGGCGATGTCGACCTCGGCGCCGGTGCCGTCGCCGACCCGCTCGCCGTTGAACAGCATCGGGGCTTCGTCCTTCTCGCCCTCGCCGATGACGACGATGCCGTTCATCGAGACGGTCGAGACCAGCGTGCGCATGGCGTTCACAGCCGCGCCGTCCGCGCCGATCTTGTCGCCGCGGCCGACCCAGCGGCCGGCCGCCATGGCGGCGGCCTCGGTGACTCGTACCAGCTCAAGGGCGAGGTTGCGGTCGGGGGCCTCGGGAGAGACCTCCAGCGGGGACGGGAGTTGATGCTCGGTCATCGGAACGCACCTTTCTGTACGGCGACGGCCGGAAATGAGGGTGCTGCGACTCTATCGGTACGTCGACAAAATGAGCAGAGGGGCCCACGTATGAGCGTGAACCCCGGATGCGACCATGGAGGGGTGGCAGGTACGCGAAGCAGACAACAGACGGTGCGGGACATGTTCCTGTCGATGGGAGTCATCGTCGCCGTTGCGGGGGTGGTCTACATCGCCAACCCGCACGACGAGGACGCGGATCCGCTCAAGGCGGTGGACTACCGGGTCGAGTTGACGACGGCGCAGCGCGCCGCGCCGTATCCGGTGGTGGCGCCCGAGGGCCTTCCGGAGACATGGAAGCCGACGTCGGTGTCGTACGCGCGGCTGGACGGTAACTCCTGGCATCTCGGTTTCCTCGACCCCGACCGTGAGTACGTGGCCGTGGAGCAGTCGACGGACCCGGCGGCGAAGTACATCGCCGAGGTCACGCACGACGCCAAGGACACCGGGAAGACCGCGCGCGTGGGCGGCGAGGCGTGGCAGCGCTGGGAGGGGCCGAAGTACGACGCACTGGTGCGCACCGCCGACGGAGCGACGACGGTCGTGACGGGTACGGCGCCGTACGAGCGGCTCGTCGAGATGGCGGAAGCGCTGGAGTCCGGCAAGTCCTGACCGGCGCGGATCGCGGATACGACGAG